>NZ_JBEYTS010000019.1:0-38337 GCF_040643155.1 Streptomyces sp. NPDC047453
GCGGCTGAAGCGGTTGCGGCGGATCCAGAGCGAGATGCTGAGCGCGGCGCGGCACGAGGTACTGGCGGCGCGCCGGGAGCCGGGGGCCGACCCGGGAGTTTCGACGAGGCCGTCGGTGTACAGCGCGAGCACGGCCCCGGGCGGCAGGGGGATGTCGGTCTCCCGGTAGTCGGCGGCGGGGTCGATGCCGAGCAGGAGCCCGGGCGTCAGCGGGAGGACCTCGGTGTGTAGATCGGGGTGGCGCAGGAGTGAGGGCGGGTGGCCGGCAGTGGCCAGACAGGCGCGGTGGCGTGCCAGGTCGAGCTGGCCGTAAAGGCAGCTGGTGAACACAAGGGAGCCCCGAGCCGCAGGTGCAGCAAAATGACAGCCGTGTCCGGACCGGTGCCCACCACGGTGAGCAGCTGCGGGGCGTGGCGTTCCGCGGGTCGGGCCAGTCGGCCTTCCAAGTCCTGGATCTGCTCGGTGAGCTGCCCGATTCGCCGGGCCAGCAGACACAGGGTGACGCGGGTGGCCTGCAGCCCCGCCTCTTCATCGTCCTCGTCGTTCTTGCTGTCCTCGGCGAGCCGTGCGCAGGAACGGAAAAGTTCTGCATTGTTCAGCCCGGCCAGTTCTTCCCGCAGCTTCGGGTCGGCACTGACGAGAACAGCCATGAGCTGGTTGATCGCCTGGGTGCGGGCCCTGACTGCCGAGCCCTTGGCGAGTTTGTATATCCGGGCGATCTGCACCGGTCCATCGCCCTGACTTACGCGCCCGCCCGCTGAGCACCGCCCGGGCCGCGTTCTTGGAATCGAGCGGGTCCGAATCACAGTTCTCAAGAGTGCGCCTGCCGATACTCCCCACACTCAGGGTCCCGATGCGGGCCCGCAGGACATGCTCAATCCCAGCTGTGGAACACCCTGAAATCGCCTCTGGCCGACCACAACGGACCTCGAAGGTCGACATCACGTTCAACCTCGATACTTCAGCGGCCGTGAGCGCATGCCCGGGTAGTCGATTCGCCCTGTTTCCTCTGGCTGATCGCGGGTGGGGTGCTCACCGCCCGCGCGACGCGCGAAGCCACCCCGGCACCCGCGGCGGTCGCTGTGGCTGCGGATGCCCTCCTGTCCTGGGGCCGGGGCAGCGGGCAGATGAGACGCTTGCCGACCTGAGCGCCAGTACGTCTCCGGCGGCGGGTCGTATCGCGCGCTCGTTGGATCACACAGGCGATGGATCACTCTGTCCTGCTGTCCGGGTACCGTCAGGGTATGAGTCATCCGCACCCCGAGCTGAAAGCCGCCCCGCCCCTTCCCGAAGGAGGGGTGCGGGTCATCGCCCTAGGCGGCCTGGGTGAGATCGGCCGCAACATGACCGTCTTCGAGCACGCGGGCAAGCTGCTCATCGTCGACTGCGGCGTGCTGTTCCCCGAGGAGACCCAGCCCGGCGTGGACGTGATCCTGCCGGACTTCACCTCAATCCGGGACCGGCTGGACGACATCGTGGCCGTGGTACTCACCCACGGCCACGAGGACCACATCGGCGGCGTGCCGTACCTGCTGCGGGAGCGGTCCGACATTCCCGTCGTCGGCTCCAAGCTGACGCTGGCGTTCCTGGAGGCCAAGCTCAAGGAACACGGCATCCGACCGCGCACAGTGAGAGTGCGGGAGGGCGACCGGCGTGGTTTCGGGCCCTTCGACTGCGAGTTCGTGGCGGTCAACCACTCCATCCCCGACAGCCTCGCGGTCGCGATCCGCACCCGGGCCGGGATGGTGCTGCACACCGGCGACTTCAAGATGGACCAGTTCCCTCTCGACGACCGCATCACCGATCTGCGCGCCTTCGCCCGCCTCGGCGAGGAGGGCGTGGACCTGTTCCTCACCGACTCCACCAACGCCGAAGTACCCGGCTTCACCACCTCCGAGCGTGAGCTGAACCCGGCGATCGAGCAGGTGATGCGCACCGCGCCGCGCCGGGTCATCGTCTCCAGCTTCGCCAGCCACGTGCACCGCATCCAGCAGGTCCTGGACGCCGCCCACCAGCACGGCCGCAAGGTCGCCTTCGTCGGCCGGTCGATGGTCCGCAACATGGGCATCGCCCGTGACCTGGGCTATCTGAAGGTCCCCTCCGGTCTGGTCGTGAGCACGAAGGAGCTGGAGAAGCTCCCGGACCACAAGATCACTCTGGTGTGCACCGGCTCCCAGGGCGAACCGATGGCCGCGCTGTCACGGATGGCCAACCGCGACCACATGATCCGCATCGGCAAGGGCGACACCGTCCTGCTCGCCAGCTCCCTCATCCCCGGCAACGAGAACGCCATCTACCGGGTGATCAACGGACTCACCCGGTGGGGCGCCCACGTGGTCCACAAGGGCAACGCCAAGGTGCACGTCTCCGGACACGCCAGCGCCGGCGAACTCGTCTACTGCTACAACATCGTCAAACCCCGCAACGTCATGCCCGTGCACGGCGAATGGCGCCACCTGCGGGCCAACGGCGACCTCGCCATCCGTACCGGCGTCGACCCCGACCGGGTCGTCATCGCCGAGGACGGCGTCGTCGTCGACCTCGTCGACGGGCACGCGTCCATCACCGGCAAGGTTCCCGCCGGCAACGTCTACGTGGACGGCATGGAAGTCGGCGGCGCCACCGAAGCGTCCCTCAAGGACCGCCTCACCCTCGCCGCCGAAGGCGTGGTCACGGTGGTGGCGATCGTCGACGCGGACACCGGCGCCCTCGCCGAGGCTCCCGACTTCCTGGCCCGGGGCTTCGTCCACGACGACACCACCTTCGAGCCGGTTATCCCCGTCATCGAGAAGACCCTGGCCACCGCAGCCGAGGAGGGCGTCGGGGACGCGCGCCAACTCGAACAGCTCCTCGCCCGCGCCGTGGCGAACTGGGCGTTCCGAACCCACCGCCGCAAGCCCCTCATCATCCCCGTCATCATCGATGCCTGAGCCACAGCACGGCAGCACAGTCCCCGTTCCGGCCGCGGCCCCGCCCGCGACGGACTTCCTGGGCGGTGCCGCCTCAGCGGCGGCCAGAAGCTGCCCCAGGTTCCAGATCCCCACTACCCATGGCAACCTCCTATCGGTTGCCGCTCCTTCTTCCCCGGGTTCGCCCCTCGTCACCCACATCCATCACGCCCGCTCGCGGTTCTCTCTTCCGGCGGGGCCCGGTTGACGCGTTGAGCACGCCTGAGCTGCGGAACGGCGGTGCGGTCCCTAGGCGGCCTCGTCCGTCGGCGGTGCCTCGGCTGCCTCGGGTTCGGGCGTTCTGATCAGGCTGATGTCTTCGGCTGAGGCTTGCCGCCCTCGGCGCGCAGTTGCTCGTTGATGCGCTGTGCCTCTTCGAGCTGGTCTTCGAGGATGACGGTGCGGAAGGCGGCCTCTATGGCGGTGCCCTGGTCGACGAGTTCGCGGGCGCGGGCGGCGATGCGCAGCTGGTACCGGGAGTAGCGGCGATGGCCGCCGTCGGAGCGCAGCGGGGTGATCAGGCGGTGTTCACCGAGGGCACGGAGGAAGGCAGGGGTGGCGCCGAGCATCTCGGCGGCCCGGCCCATGGTGTAGGCGGGGTAGTCGTCATCGTCGAGAGGGCCGACGGGACGGGAACCGGCAGGCGGCATAGACCTCTTCTTTCGGGGACGCGTCGGGGGGCCCGGGTGCCAGTACGGCACCCGGGCCCCGAGCTTTCAACACCATCTACCGGCGCGCTGCGCCGGCCTTCTTTTTCCGCAGGTGCCGCCTGGGAGGGCGGGGTTGCGGGGATCGCGAATGCGTGACCGGGGACCACCTTCCAATCCGGGGCCTTGCGGTACCCGGGCGGACTGCTTCCTCGCCCGGGCGATCCTGATGGCGTTCTGCTCCTTACCTTTCGATTACGCGGATACCGCGGGTGCAGCTCACAGCCCCGCTGGGGCCGTGTCCTTCTGGTCTACCTGCACAGCAGTTCGTGCCTGCTGTGCCCACTTCGACTTCTGGGTACGAAGACAACGCTAACCCTGCGACGGCGGAATGTCTACTGTTGCCATGACAGTTTTTCTCCATGGAGTGTGCGTCTGCTTCTACCGCAGGTACATCAGGAAGAGTGCTCACTCGAATGGCGGTCCCCGCTTCCCGTACAGCAGTCCTCGGTGAGACCGGCCCGGTGCTCGCCCACGTTGAACGGCGTCCCAAGCCGCGTACGTCCACCACCACAACCCCGCGCCGAGGCCCAGATCAGGACCGCTCTCCGACTGGAGAACCTGCGATACGTGGCCGCGCACGAGCCACGTTCAGAGTGTCCTTCGGCTGGCGCCGGGGACGGGCTCAGACATCCAGGAGGATCCGGGCCGTGATGCGTTTGCCGACCGCTTCCCGATCGACGGTGAGTTCCTGTGCGATGGCCTCACGATCTCCAGACAGTGCCGACCCAACCGTGCGGGTCTGCTCGCCAGGCTGCCGGCCGCAGGGGATCAGTGTCCCAGACCGTGCCCCTTCTCCCCGCCGACCAAGCACAGCTGCACAAGGACGGGGGCCGCGCACGTACTTGATTGGTGACCAGCTCGCTGATCACCAGCTGGGTCAGGCCCACCATCCGCTCAGAGATCCCAGCCGGGTGGCCGCAGGTGGGGAAAGCGGCGGCTCGGTGGCGGGCTTCGACGATGCCGGCTCCGTCATCGGCCAAGGCGATCTCCATCGCGGTGTATTACCAGCACCACGCGCAGGCGGCTTCCGTCCGGAAGCGCAAGGATGCCGACGTCGGCGACGGTTGTTGAGGAGAGCGTGGAAGGCAGCGACGGGCCGCCAGAAGGCAACCGATTGTCGATCACGCGCGCCTGCTTCGAGGGCCTCAGCGTGGCGAGGGTCTGCGGCGAAATCGACCGGGACAGTGCCCCCTCAGCTTCTCGATGCCGCAGCTGCTCACGGCGCCTCTTCGTACCGGACGGTGCTGGACCTCGACGGCGTCACGATCATGGACTCCAGCGCGTCAACACTCTCCTCACCACCCACCGAACCGCGCGAAGCGCCAGGTGCCGGCTACGACTGGCAGCACCCAGTGCCTCCGTCGCACTCCTCTTCCAGATCGTCGGCCTCGGGTGAGGGAGAGGCCGCCGGCGCAGGCGATCCCCTCGCCAGGGCAGAGACGACGGCACACACGGAGCGCGCCATGTAGGCGAAGCCGGTGCCCTGCGAACCGGCACACCGCGTCATTCCGAAGGAATGCGAAACTCGAATTCGGGACGGTCCCACAGGACGGCGGGCGGGTTCGCGAGGGCGGTCCCGATCCGTACTGCACCGACGCGGTGGTAGAAGTCCTCGGCGGGAAGGTGCGACACGACCATGACGCGGTCGAGCCCGGCGGCACGGGCCTCGGATTGCATGTGCGCGACGAGCAGTCGTCCAATACCCCGTCCTTGCGCTTCGTCGGCGACGAACAGCAGGTCGAGCTCCGGTGGAGCGAGGACGAGCGAGTAGAACCCGAGGACCCGGCCTCCATGCTCGTCGGAGTCGACGGCTACGTAGGCGCGGTGGGCCTCGATGTAATCAGGGCCGACCTGGTAGCCCGCGACTGCGGCTGCGTACTTACCCTCGTAGGCGCCTGAGCCACGCACGAGCCGCGTGAGCCGCTTGGCATCCCGCGCGACGGCCCTCCGTATGGTGATCGGCTGACTGATCGGGGAAGTGCGTGAACTCATCGGGAGAGTATTTCGCACCGGGGGGTGCCTTCCTGCGGCGGGTCGGCTGCTCGGGCAGGCGTTCCTGCACCGCTCCCGGGAACCACTCGCCCAGGCCCCGCCCTGCTCCTGTCCGGTACCGTCGGCAGCGCGCGCAGACAGAGAGCCGGAGCGCTCATCAAGGCGTTGCGCGAGCGGCGCCAGTCCGTCCGTGCCCTCGCCGGCTGCTGTACACCGACGGCCTGATCGAGGCTCCGGGCAGCGACCTGGACAGCAGGCTCGGCCGACCGCGCCGCCATGCCCTCGCCCTCGCGCACGAGACGCTTGACGCCCTGTGCGACCGACTGTCCGCCCGGATGTCACCCGGCGGCACCGACGACATCGCCCTCCTCGCCCTGCGCCTGCCCGTGCGCTGACCGGGGCGGGTCGTGATCGATGACGGCGCTGCTCACGTCCCCGCAGTCAGCACCAGCACGCGGCATGAGCCGCGCGGTACGGCCGTGAAGGTGCCGTCTGCGGCACTGCGCCACCCCCAGGGCCTCAACGTCTCGACGATCCCGTCGTCCCGGGCTTCTACCAACGTGACTCCGAGCGCGGCGCCGTGGTCGGCGAGCAGTCGCCGCTGCAGGCGCCGGGCGAGGTTCCAGGCGCGGTCCTGGTGCTCCCGGCGCACGCGGGACGCGACGACGATTCCGAGACAACGAAGAGCCGCCCAGGGGCGACGCGGCGGAGCAGGCTCTCCCGAACGTGTCCGTCGAAGCCCGCCCACCACGGACCGGCGCCGCCCATGGGAAAGCCGTAGGCGTATCCGGTCAGGACCGTGGTCTCCGCGATCAGCGGCGAGAACCCCGGTCGTCGCGCGTCGGCCGCGAGGTGTCGCAGGAAGGCGGCACGCGCCTCGTTCCACGCCCATGGGCCGCCGCCGGAGAACTCCGCGTACAGGTCGCCCAGCTCCTGCAAGCGGTCCTCGCGTCAGCGGACGGAGACGTTCTCCCTCGCGGGGCGAGGATCCCCACTCCCGCTTCGGCCGGCCCGGCGTGCGCGTGCGCGACCTGCCCGGTGCCGACCGGGGCACGGGGAGGTTCGAGGTCGTCGGGAGGAGCATGCGCGCGCTCATGGGTCGAACCCTGCCCAGGGCGCGGACCAGGGCCGACCCGGCCTCGCCGATCGCCAAGAGCGGCACCGGTGTCGGAGCCGGTGCGCGGCATGCCCTCGGTGTCCCCCGTACTCCCGGCCGGGCCCGCCACGGTGGCGCGGCGGCGACCAACAACTGCGACAGCCCGTTCCGGGAGAGCACCGGTCTTCCGCGAGGGGTCGGTCGTGGCCCGCACGCTCCCTTGCCCGGCATACCCTTCAAAAGGGGGTGGCCGTAGTGACGCGCCGCAGCCCTCACCGTCGACGGGCGTCGGGCAGCGACCTCAGTCGTGGTTGCGCCCTCACCTGCCAGGAGGTCCGTATGAAGCACGAGCCCTTTGCCTCCGAAGGCCACGCCGAGGTCCGCATCGTGGCCGCGACGCCAGAGGTCGCCCGGCGCGTCGCCGAAGTGCTCCGGCGCTGCTTCGCCTCGACCGAGCAGCGCAGCTATCCCGCGGGCCGCGCAGGAGGGACCCGGCTCCACATCACCCTCGACACCGCTCAAGCGGCGGAACCCGCACAGTCCTGGCTCACGACCAGCACCTCGACAGAGCAGACACAGACACACGCCGACGAGGTGTGACCCGGATCCGAGCGGCCCGAGGATCCGCCGTCGCCTCCGTCCCCGCGCGGCCGTCAAACCGGAGAACGACAGCCATGACGAAACTCCGCGAACGCAAGAACAACCGGAAGGCGGTCCTGCGATCCCTGTACGGGGCCGTCGAGCGCAACCGCCCCGAGGTCAATGGATCGGCGCTGCGCGCCGAGCTGGCCCTGCCCGACGAGGATCTCTCCGCCGCCTGCGCCTATCTGACCGACGAGGGCCTGATCAGCGTGGACTGGACATCACACCACACCCCCGCCACCGTCTCGCTGACGCACGAGGGCATCCGTCTGATGGAGGAACTGGAAGAGGAAGAGGAGGAACAGGAGGACCGGGTGAAGCCAGAGGAGGTACAGCCGGACGACTGACCCGCCCTCTTCTCCTCGTCCAGAGGTAACCTGACCGCACCGAGAGCTTTTCGCGCAGCGCGACCGGCGGTGCCGTTCCCGGCGAGTGACGAAACGGGCAGTCGTCCGACGGCTCCCGGAACGGGACCGCACGATGGAACCCGGCGGAACACCGGCCGAAGGTGTCGGCGACGGCTGAATGTGTTCACCCGTCGACGACAGTCGTCCTGCGTCCCAAAGCCAGCCTGTTCACGCTGCTTGCCGAGAGCATCCCTGAACCGAATCGTGTACGGGTGCGGGCAACGGGTCGGCCTGGCACAACCGCACTTTTTAAAGAAGGACCCCATCCCACGGGCGAGCTGTCGAGCCACGCATCAAGCCTTCCGAACAGGGCGATGGGCGGCGCAGGAGGCCCCTGCCGCGGGTGCAGGTCAGCATGCCGGACACCTAATGCTGACCTTTTGCTGACCTGGAGGCCGCGATCAGGGCTCTTACCTGCGGAAACACCCAAACGCTAGATCTTGGACTTGAACATGGTGCGCAGCATCGAAATACTCCTGAAGCTAGGCTCCCTACCTGCGTTCTTGCAGGTCAAGGGCTGGCTCGACACCTTACAGCCAGCCGTATGTCCGGGCAGCTCTCCCCAGGCTTCTCAGGAAATACGGCGACCCAACGGGGCCGTCGCCAACGGCCGAGATCAGCGTACGCAGCGACCCACGAAGACCTTCGTGCCCATCGCCACAGCGAGGCTCGGCCACCCGGCCGTGACATCGAACAGGACCCCTTCTCGGGTCCGGGCGGCGCGCAACATAGCCTCGAAACTTGACTGAAGGGCTACGAGCTGGGCCGTGACAGGACCGCCTGATCACGCCTCTCGATCCCGGCGGAGGCCTCGTCGGTTCCCTGGGCGGGCCAGGGGCCGGCTCACCGAGGGCACCTGCGACGACGCCCGGGCGCTCTGAGAGGCTCGCTCACATGTCCGACGATCTCCGCGTACCCACTCCCCGGGCCTCCTCCGGTGCCGCCCCCGTCTCCCACGGCCCGTGCGTGCTGCTCAAGCACGGCGAGGTCTTCCTCAAGGGCCGCAACCGACACCGCTTCACCGAGCGACTGCACGACAACCTGCGCCTCGCCCTGCGCGGGGTCGGCGGCTCGACCTGGATCAAGACCGCGCAGAACGTCACCGTGCTGGGCGGGCAGGTCCCCGTTGAGGCCCTGGTGGAGCGGGCCCGGCGGGTCGTCGGTTTCAACTCCGTCGAGCTGGCCGTACGGGTGCCGAGCACGCTCGACGGCATCACGGCGGCGGCGATCGACGCCCTGCGTGCCGTGAGCGGCGAGCGCCGGGGGCTCCGCTTCGCCGTGCGGGCGCGGCGGCGGGACAAGCAGTTCCCGCTGACCTCCTCCCGCATGGAAGTGTTCCTGGGGGCCCGGGTACTCGACGCCGTGTCCGCGCTGACGGTCGACCTCACCGCGCCCGACGTGACGCTGAACGTCGTGATCGACCACAAGGAGACGTACCTCTCCTGTGAACGCCTTCCCGGTCTGAGCGGACTGCCCGTCGGGACCAGCGGGCGGGCCCTGGTCCTGCTCTCCGGCGGCTACGACTCCCCCGTCGCCGCCCACCGGGCCATGCGGCGCGGACTGGCGTGCGACTTCGTGCACTTCAACGGCGCTCCCTACACGAACCCGTCGTCCGTGTACAAGGCGTACGCCTTGGCCCGTGAGCTGAACCGCTGCCAGCCGCCCGGAACCCTGCACGTCGTCGCGCTCGGCAAGGCGCAGAAGCAACTCGCCGTGGCAGGGTCCGGGCGGCTCCAGGTGGTCGCCCAACGCCGGCTGATGGTGCGCACCGCCTCCGCGCTGGCCGACCGTATCGGTGCCCAGGCACTGGTGACCGGCGACAGCCTCGGGCAGGTCGCCAGTCAGACACTGGCCAACCTGGTCGCGGTGGACGAGGCGGCGGCGCTGCCCGTACTGCGTCCGCTGATCGGCTGGGAGAAGCAGGAGATCATTGACGAGGCCCGGTCCATCGGCACCGCCGGCATCTCGGTCCTGCCCGACGAGGACTGCTGCAGTCTGCTCGCCCCTCCCCGGGTCAGCACCGGGGCGCGGCTGCCACACCTGCGGTCGGTCGAGAAGCGCCTCGACCTGGAGGAGGTGGTGGAGGCCCTGCTCGGTTCGGCGCAGGTGCTCCGCCCCGGGGTGGACGAGGAGGCCCCGGTCGCCGACGGCAGCTGCCCGGCACCTGCCTGACCGGGTGGTCGAGGTGCTACCGCCGGCTTGACCCGACTCGGACGGTGACCGGCCTGGACCAGGTCCGCGGCCATGAGGGCGCCCATGTGCCCGAGTCCGAGGAACGCGTCGGTCCTCCTCACCAGGCCGCCTCCGCGGTGGTGCCAGGGCCGGCGAGACCCAGTTCACGGTCGCCGAGCGGGACGAAGAAGCGGTTCACGTCGGCGTCGGTCACCTCGGCGAGGGTGTCGGGGGACCAGCGCGGGTCGCGGTCCTTGTCGATGACCTGGGCGCGGATGCCCTCCACCAGGTCGGGGCTGCTCAGGGCGGCGCAGGAGACGCGGTACTCCTGGTCGAGGACCGGCTCCAGGGATCCGAGACGGCGGGCGCGGCGCACGGCGGCCAGGGTGACCTTCACGGCGGTCGGTGACCTGGTGAGCAGGGTTTCGGCCGCCTCCTTGGCGGCGGGCTCGCCGTGGTCGAACAGCCGGCTCACGATGTCCTCGACCGTCGCGGCGGCACAGCAGGGGTCGATCCATTCCCTCTGCCCCTCCAACTCCCCTTGTGGCAGCGGTCGGGCATGACGCGCCAGCACCTCCCGTACGGGCGTGCCGGCGAGGTCGTCGATGAGGGCCGGCAGAGCCGCTGACGGCACGTAGTGGTCGGCGAGCCCGCAGAGCACGGCGTCGCCGGCGCCGATCTGCGCACCGGTCAGCGCGAGATGGGTGCCCAGTTCCCCGGGGGCGAGGGCCAGCAGATGGGTGCCGCCGACATCGGGTATGAAGCCGATGCCGGTCTCCGGCATCGCGATCCGCGAGCGCTCGGTGACAATGCGGACGCTGCCGTGCGCGGAGACGCCGACGCCGCCTCCCATCACGATGCCTTCCATGACGGCGACGTACGGCTTCGGATAGCGGGCGATACGGGCGTTGAGGCGGTACTCGTCGCGCCAGAAGGCGGCCGAGGCGGTGCCGTCCCCGTCACGGACGTCGTCGTGGATGGCGCGGATGTCACCGCCCGCACACAGGCCGCGCTCCCCCGCGCCGGTGACGACGACGGTCTCCACGGCCGGGTCGTGCTCCCAGGCCGTCAGCGCCGCGTCTATGCGGCGCACCATCTCGTGGGTGAGGGCGTTGAGGGCCTTCGGCCGGTTGAGGGTGATGTGGGCGGCCCGTCCGTCGGTGTGGAACAGGACGGGTTCCTCGGCGGCGGTCATCCGAACGCCTCCGTCAGGCCGCGGGCCACGATGACACGCATGATCTCGTTGGTTCCTTCCAGGATCTGTTGCACGCGCAGGTCACGGACGATCTTCTCAAGGCCGTACTCGCCGAGGTAGCCGTAGCCTCCGTGCAGTTGGAGCGCCCGGTCGGCGGCCGAGTAGCCGCTGTCGGTTGGTGCGATCACGCCGTGCATGCCCTGCACGCCGGGCGCCGGAATCGGCGGATCCGCGAGGTCCGCGGGTCCCGGAGCCTCCTACAGTCGAGGTATGCGCATCGTCTCCCTGCTGCCCGCCGCGACCGACATCGTCGCCGAGCTCGGGCTGTCGGAGCAGTTGGCCGGCCGTACCCACGAGTGCGACTGGCCGCCGCGCGAGGTCGCCCCGGTGCCCGTGGTGACCGGGGCCGACCTGGACCAGGACGCGCTCACCAGCCGGGAGATCTCCGACGCCGTCGGCGGGGCGGCGCACTCCGGCTCGTCGCTGTACACGCTGGACACCAAGGCTCTGGCCGCCCTGCGCCCTGACGTGGTGCTCACCCAGGACCTGTGCGACGTGTGCGCGGTGTCGTACGAGAAGGTCAGCCGGACCGTGCGGCTGCTCGACGCCGACACCCGAGTCCTCAGCCTGGAGCCGCGCACGCTCGACGACGTACTGGACTGTCTGGTCACCGTCGGCGACCTGCTCGGCGTGCGCGAGCGCGCGCAGCGGAGCCGGGCCGAGTTGCAGGCGCGCCTCGCCCGGGTCCGCGGCGCGGTCGCCGGCCTCGACCGGCCCCGGGTCGTGGCCATCGAGTGGCTCGATCCGCTGTGGCCTGCCGGGCACTGGGTGCCCGAGCAGATCACCAGCGCCGGAGGTGAGCCTCTCCTCGCCGCGCCCGGCGAGCACACCAAGCCGATGACCTGGGAGGCGGTACGCGCCGCACAACCGGACGTGGTCCTCGTCCTGCCGTGCGGCTTCCCGCCTGAACGCACCCTGCGCGAAGCCGCGTTGCTCACCGGGCTGCCCGGCTGGACGGATCTGCCCGCCGTTCGGTCCGGCCGCGTCTGGGTGCTGGACGGGCCGTCCTACTTCAACCGGCCCGGCCCCCGCGTGGTGCGCGGCACGGAGGTTCTCGCCCAGGTCCTGCACGGTGTGCCGGCCGGCGAGGCGGTCACACCGGCCGAGGTCTGCCCGTTCCCCGGCCGGTGACGACCGGCCGGCCTCCTCGCGCGTGCGGGCCTCAGGAATCCGTGGCACGTCGTGGCGGTGTGATGGCGTAAAGGTCGAGGATGTCCGGCAGGGGAGCCACGCCCGGGCCTCCGGCGCGCACCCAGGCGACGATGTCCTCGGTCGCGTCCGCATCGTTGACGAGTCCGAGCCAGACCGGCCGCGCACAGGCGGCCCGGCCCGCGGTGGACGGCTGGACCACGATGACGTTCGCCTGCTCGCACACGTCGAGGCAGTCGGAGATGCGCACTGGCACCTCCGCTCGCAGCCGCGCGGTCTGCGCCGCGTGATCGACCCCGGTCACCTTGGGGCTGCCGCAGCAGCAGTCCCGGCACACGACGACCCGGCACGGCACCGAACCGCTCCCCGTCACGGCACCGCCCGGTGCCTCGTCCGTCGGCCTCTCGGGCACGCCGCACCACTCCCCCTCCCGGGGAGATCCGCCCCGGGATCGCTCGAGGAGGCGACCGCGTGAGTCTCCTGGCTCCCGGGTCTTCACTCGTCCCGCCTTCCCACCCCGGGCGGGGCAGTGGCCTTCCGGAACTCGCTCACCGGTCACAGTGGCGGGACCGCGCCGGATTCTCACCGGCTTCCTCGGACCGCCGTCGCCTTATGTCGCCGATCATCATCCCATTGCCGTTCGCTCGCTTGAGAACGGCCCGCTTCTGAGAACGGCCCGCTTCGCTCATTTCTGGCACTGCGGGCACCAGACCGTGCGGCGGCCGCCGACGCGGTTCGAGCACAGAGGCCACCCGCAGCGGGGACACATCGGCTCGCTGTCGTCCCTGTGCCCGGTGAGCCAGGAGCGCCTCGGCGGCACGCACCCGGCGCGCACGGACGTCTCAAGGACCCGGCCCATCCCCGCATAGACGCGCCGGATCTCGGTCTCGCTCAGGTCCCGCGCGGGAGTCCGCGGAGGGACACGGGCCCGCCAGAGGATCTCGTCGGACAGGAGGTTCCCGAGACCCGCGATCACGGACTGGTCCATCAGCGCGCTCTTGACGGCGCGCCTTCGTCCCGACAGCAGCTCCCTGAATTCCGGTGCGCGCACGGTGAGGGCGTCGGGACCGAGACCGTCCGTGATCCGTTCGATCTCCATGTCGTCGGCCAACCGCACGCCCTGCAGCTTGCGTTGATCGCGATAGCGGAGGTGCCGGGAACCGTCGATCGTCAGCAGGAGGCGGTCGTGCGCCTCGACCGGTTCGTCCGGGGAACAGCACCGCAGCGACCCCGTCATGCCGAAATGCCAGACAAGGGTGGGACCGCCGTCGTCCGTCGGCACGAACAACCACTTTCCGTGCCGCCATGCCTGCCCCAGACGCCTGCCCACCAGCTCGCTCCGCAGCCGCTGCGCGCTGACACCGCGCAGAACCCCCGCGTCCCGCACCTCGACGTCCGTGACACACCGGCGCCGGCCGCAGGTCATCAGCACCTCGCGGAATCCCTCGACATCCGGCAGTTCGGGCATGCGTTCGTCCCGGCTCTTCGTCGTGCGGTCGTCAGGCCGCCACACGCGGTGACGGGTACCCGTGGAGGGCGCGCCCACGCGCTCGGCACTCTGCTTCCGGGCGTCATGCCTCCGATCGGACGCTCGCCGGTTTGACGGACGGCTCGACCGGGATACCCGCGGAGGGTGCGGACGCTCCTGGGCGGCTACTGAGCCGTCGTTGCTTTTGGGCCGACCCGGCCCACGGCCTACCGGCGCTTCACCCAACGGGTGCGGCTGCAATAGCGAACAGTCCCTCGTAGGGTGGACCGTCATGGCCGAGTCTCACCCGCTGCTGGGCATGTTCCTCAATGCTGCCGACGGACGCTTCCCGCCTGCAGACGGCCGCGTAACAGTTCTTCCGCCTCTGCCGGGCGGGCTGGAGTGCTCGGTCGCCTTCACCGGGCACGCCGTGATCGCCACCGCCCTGTCCACTTCCGACATCCAGGCTCAAGGACCCGACGGTTACGGGGCTTCAATGGCTCCTGATTTCCTGCGCCACCTCGCAGGTCGTGAAGGGTGGATCGACAGCATCGACGCGACACTCGTTGCGCATGGCGTGCCGTCCCCTCGCCGCCTGCCCGAACGTCTTGACGTCGATGACCACGCGCGCGTTCGTTACGCTCAGGCTCTGCGTACCGACGTCCGTGTCCACGGAGACGAACGCGGCCTTGTCACACTGGCCGTCGGCCTGGCTGGACGGCGCGAGATAAGCGTCGAACTCAACCACCCTGGTAGCAGTGCGACTGGGCTCGGTCGCTCCCTGCTGCGTGACGCGCTCACCTTGCTCCCCGCCGGTGAGCCGGTTTTCGCCGCTGTCGCCCCAGGCAACGCTCGATCCCTTCGAGCTTTCCTCGCGGCTGGTTACAGCCCCCTGGGCAGCGAGGTCATCATCCGTCCCAAACGGTCGGCCTCGGGGTAGACCCGCACCCTCGCCCAGACCCTGGGCTGATCCTCGGCCAAGAGCGGGGCCGGGTCACCGTTCCCGCCAGGGCAGCCCAGATCAACATGGCCGCGCCGATGCCGAGCAGCCTGCCGCGCCAGCCGAGCGGCGATCCGCTCCTGGAGCTGCTCCTCCGTCGGCGGAGGCGGCACGTTGAGCATCACCGCCCGCGTGTAGGCCTCGGTCTGGAGCAGCCCCGGCACGACCCGGCACTCGTACGTGCACAGGCTGACCGCCGTCTCCTCCAACTGCGCCCACTCCCGGAACCAGACGGCCAGCCCCCGCTGCCGTCCCACATGCCGGGCCACCGCGCACAGCACACCGAACGACTCCAGCGCCTCCTCGGCCCGTTCGACGAAGAGCGCGGTGGGCATCCGCCGGCCCTGCTCGACAGAAGCGACTGAAGCGTGCGAGTAGTTGAACCGTTCGGCCAGCTGTTCCTGCGTCAGCAGGGCCCGTTCGCGAAAGACCTTCAGGGCCGCCCCGAACGCCTTCATACTGCCGGACGAATCAAGTGCACTGCCACTTGCCATGAATGACGACCCCCTTGTCACACCCGCGTCACCTCTTGCAACGGGTACAACGGCTCTGCTCGGGCGGCGGGGCGGGCGGACCCTGCTGGCCCGCACCTCCAGCCGGCGTCTGAAGGAGCGGGCGGCTCGGGCACAGGAACTCCTGGCCCGCTACGGGCAGGGCAAGGCGCTCGTGATCGGCCGCTTCATCCCGATGCTGCGGTCCGTGCTGCATCCGACGGCCGGGGCGCTCGGTGTGCCCACGCGGACCTTCACGCTCTGGGCGACCGTCGGGGGCGTGCTCTGGACCCAGAGCCTGGTGCTGGCCGGGTACGCCCTGGGGGCGTCGGTCCCCCGCATCGGGGACTACCTCCTGGCCATGGTCGCCGTGCTCATCGTGCTCTCCCTGGTGCCCCTGCTCGTGCAGGCGCGGCGTACGCGGCACGCCCGGCAAACGCCACCGCGGTGAGTCCGCCCCCACAGTGAGCGGGGGCGGCGGTCGCCCGAGTGCGGCTCCCGCCGCCCACGCCCCGCACCCCCCGATGTCGCCTACGCAACCGCCTCGATGCCCGGCGCCTCCCCCGCCTCCCGCGCCTCCTCGGCCCGCTGCTCGAACTGCGTGCGGTGCAGCTCCGCGTACCGGCCGTCCGCCGCCAGGAGTTCGTGGTGGGTGCCGCGTTCGACGATCAGTCCGCCCTCGACGACCAGGATGAGATCGGCGGCCCGCACCGTGGACAGCCGGTGGGCGATCACCACCGCGGTCCGGCCCTCCAGGGCCTCGGCCAGCGCCTCCTGGACGGCCGCCTCCGAGGTGTTGTCGAGGTGGGCGGTGGCCTCGTCGAGGATGACCACCCGCTGGCGGGCCAGCAGCAGCCGGGCAATGGTCATGCGCTGGCGTTCGCCGCCGGACAGACGGTAGCCGCGCTCGCCGACGACGGTGTCGAGGCCGTCGGGCAGGGAGCGCACGAGGTCGTCGAGGCGGGCCCGGCGCAGGGCGTCCCACAGTTCCGCGTCGGTCGCCGAGGGGCGGGCCAGCAGCAGGTTGGCGCGCACGGAGTCGTGGAAGAGGTGGCCGTCCTGGGTGACCATGCCGAGGATCGCCCGCAGGGACGCGGAGGTCAGGTCGCGGACGTCGACGCCGCCGACGCGCACGGCGCCCTCGTCGACGTCGTACAGGCGCGGCAGCAGTTGCGCGATCGTCGACTTGCCGGCGCCGGAGGAGCCGACGAGGGCGACGGTCTGCCCGGCCTCGGCGCGGAAGGAGACGCCGTGCAGGACCTCTGCGCCGTCGCGGGTGTCGAGGCCGGCGACCTCCTCCAGAGAGGCGAGGGAGACCTTGTCGGCGGACGGGTAGCCGAAGCGGACGTCGTCGAACTCCACGGCGAGGGGGCCCTCGGGCACCGGGCGGGCGTCCGGCTTCTCCTCGATCAGCGGCTTGAGGTCGAGCACCTCGAAGACCCGCTCGAAGCTGACCAGGGCGCTCATCACCTCCACGCGCGCCCCGGCGAGCGCGGTGAGCGGCGCGTACAGGCGGGTCAGCAGCAGGGCGAGCGACACGACGGCGCCCGGCTCCAGGGTGCCGCGCAGGGCGAAGTACCCGCCGAGGCCGTAGACCAGGGCCAGCGCCAGCGAGGACACCAGGGTCAGCGCGGTGATGAAGGCGGACTGCGCCGTCGCCGTACGGATGCCGATGTCCCGTACCCGGCCGGCGCGCGAGGCGAACTCCTCCGACTCCTGCTCCGGGCGGCCGAAGAGCTTGATCAGGGTGGCGCCGGGGGCGGAGAAGCGCTCCGTCATCCGGGTGCCCATCGCCGCGTTCAGCGTGGCCGCCTCCCGCTGCATACGGGCCATCCGGGTGCCCATCCGCCGGGCCGGCACCACGAACACCGGCAGCAGCACCAGGGCGAGCAGGGTGATCTGCCAGGACAGGGTGAGCATGACGGCGAGGGTGAGCAGCAGCGTGACCACGTTGCTGACGACACCGGAGAGGGTGTTGCTGAAGGCCCGCTGGGCGCCGATGACGTCGTTGTTGAGCCGGGAGACGAGCGCTCCCGTACGCGTGCGCGTGAAGAACGCCACCGGCATGCGCTGCACATGGTCGAACACCGCCGTGCGCAGATCGAGGATGAGTCCCTCGCCGAGCGTGGCCGACAGGCGTCTGCCGAGGATGCCGAACGCCGCCTCGGCCACCGCGATCAGGGCGATGAGCAGGGCCAGGCGTACGACCGTGCCCTGGTCGCCCCGTGACACGATCACGTCGACGACGCGCCCGGCGAGTACAGGGGTCGCCACCGCGAGCAGCGCGGTCACCACCCCGAGGGCGACGAACTGCGCGATACGGCGGCGGTGGGGCCGGGCGAACGCGCCGATGCGGCGCAGCGTCGCGCGGGCGAGCGGACGCCGCTCCTGCTGGGCGGTCATGACGCTGTGCAGCTGCGTCCAGGCGGTGGTTTCCATGCTCATAAAGAAGAACCTAGAACCTCAAGCATCGTTGAGGTCAATGTGCGCACCCCGAAGGCCCCGGCTGCTCCGCCTCCTCCCGACCCGCTTTCCGCTCGTAAGGCGCCGTCCTCGGTTCCGCCACCCGCCGTTGGCGTGGCGGGGAAACCCTCTCCGGATGTGACCCCGGATGTGACAGCGGCCGAACTTCGCGATCTGCGGCCAGGACGGCTCCCGCGGCGCCTGCCCGTGCGCCAGGTGCTGTGCCTGCTGCCGGTGCTGCTCGTGGCGGTGGCCGCGGTGCAGCACCGGTCGGTGCTGGCCGAGGGCTTCGCGCACCTGCGGAGCGCCGAGTGGCCATGGCTGCTGGCCGCGGTCGGCACGACCTGTCTGACCTGGGTCGCGGCGGCCGTCACCCGGCAGGGCGCGGTCGTCCAGCGGTTGCCGAGACGGCGGCTGCTCGCCACCCAGTTCGCGGCCGGCGCCGCCAACCACCTGTTGCCGACGGGCCTCGGGGCGAGCGCGGTGAACCTGCGGTTCCTGACGGTGTGCGGGGTCTCCCTGGCCCGGTCCTCGGCCGCGCTCGCGCTGTACATGCTCGCGGAGAGCATCGCCCGGCTGGCACTGCTCGCCGCCCTGCTCCTCGCGTTCCCGAACGCGCTGCGGCTCGGCGGCCTGCTGCCCTCGGGCGTGGCCGGTCCGCTGCTGTACACCGTGGGCGGGGTCCTGGTCGCCGCCGCCGGCGCGGCGCTGTGCGTACGGCGGCTGCGCGCGGCGGTCGCCTCCTTCCTGCGCACCGCGCTGAGCGAGGCGCGCTCGGTGCACTCCCGTCCGGCGCGGGCGCTCGCGCTGTGGGGCGGCTCGCTGGCCTTCCCGGCCCTTCAGGCGGTCTCACTGGTCGCGGTGGGGCAGGCGCTGGCGCTGCCGGTGCCGTCCGTGTACATGGCACTGGCGTACCTGGCGGCCACCACCGCCGTCGCGTTGGTGCCCACGCCCGGTGGGTTCGGGTCGGTGGAGGCCGCGCTCGTCGTGGCGCTGGTGGCGGCGGGCGGGCCAGCCGCGGTCGCCACGGCGGTGGTGGTCGCCTACCGGATCATCACCGTGTGGCTGCCGCTGCTGCCGGGGGCGCTGACGCTGGGGGCGCTGGTACGGCTGAAGGTCATCTGACCGTCCCCCTCCCTCGCGGCCCCGTCTCCCGCACGAGGTGACCGAGGAGTAACCTGCCGTCCCACCACGCAGCAGGAGATCGCCGCAGGAGGTCGCCGCCATGCCGGTCCGGATCGAGCGCCAGGGGTACGTCACCACGGTCGTCCTGTCCCGGCCCGGCGCCCGGAACGCGGTGGACGGCCCGACGGCCGCCGAACTCGCCGACGCCTTCCGCCGGTTCGAGTCCGACGCGGAGGCCAGGGTGGCGGTGCTGTGGGGCGAGGGCGGCACGTTCTGCGCGGGCGCGGACCTGAAGGCGGTCGGCACCGGGCGGGGCAACCGGGTCGCGGAGGACGGCGACGGGCCGATGGGGCCGACCCGGATGCGTCTGTCCAAGCCGCTGATCGCGGCGGTGGCCGGTCATGCCGTGGCGGGCGGTCTGGAACTGGCGCTGTGGTGCGATCTGCGGGTGGCGGAGGAGGACGCCGTGTTCGGTGTGTTCTGCCGCCGCTGGGGCGTGCCGCTGATCGACGGCGGGACGGTACGGCTGCCCCGGCTGATCGGCACCAGCCGCGCCATGGACATGATCCTCACCGGACGGCCGGTCCCGGCCCGCGAGGCGTACGAGATGGGCCTGGCGAACCGGCTCGTCCCCACCGGCCGTGCCCGCGCCGAGGCCGAGCGGCTGGCGGCCCGGCTCGCCGGCTTCCCTCAGGCCTGTCTGCGGGCGGACCGCGCCTCGGTCCTGGACCAGGAGTCCCTGGACGAGGTTTCGGCCCTGCGTGGGGAGCTCCGGCACGGCACGCGCGTACTGGCCGAGAGCCTTCAGGGCGCGGTCCGGTTCGCCGCCGGGGCGGGACGGCACGGCTCGTTCGCGGACGAGTGAGCCCGCCCCTCAGGAACGATTGAGCCAACCCTCCAGGGGCTAGTGAGCCAACCCTCCGGATCCGGGGCGGACCCCTGTCGAGCCGGGGACCGTCACGAGATATCTTGATGTCGAGCAATGTTGCAGACGTGGAGCGGAGCACCCGGTGACTGACTCGACCATCATCTACACACACACTGACGAGGCCCCGGCCCTGGCGACGTATTCCTTCCTGCCGGTGGTCCAGGCGTACGCCTCGCAGGCGGGTGTCGCGGTGGAGACGCGTGACATCTCGCTGGCCGGGCGCATCATCGCCGTGTTCCCGGAGTACCTCGCCGAGGACCAGCGGATCCCGGACGCGCTGACCGAGCTGGGCGAGCTCGCCAAGACGCCCGAGGCCAACATCATCAAGCTGCCGAACATCTCGGCCTCCATCCCGCAGCTGAGGGCCGCGATCGCCGAGCTCCAGGGCCAGGGCTACGCGCTGCCGGACTACCCGGACGACCCGAAGACCGACGAGGAGCGCGAGATCCGCGCCCGCTACGACAAGGTCAAGGGCTCCGCGGTGAACCCGGTGCTGCGCGAGGGCAACTCCGACCGCCGCGCCCCCGCCTCGGTGAAGAACTACGCCAAGACCCACCCGCACCGCATGGGCGCCTGGACCGCCGAGTCCAAGACCAACGTGGCGACCATGGGCGTCGACGACTTCCGCTCCACCGAGAAGTCCACGGTGATCGCCGAGGACGGCGCGCTGCGCATCGAGCTGAAGGGCGACGACGGCTCCACCACCGTGCTGCGCGAGTCCGTGCCCGTCCTGAAGGGCGAGGTCGTGGACGCCTCCGTGATGCGCGTCGCCGCGCTGCGCGAGTTCCTCACCGCCCAGGTCGCCCGCGCCAAGCAGGAGGGCGTCCTGTTCTCCGTGCACCTGAAGGCCACGATGATGAAGGTCTCCGACCCGATCGTCTTCGGTCACGTGGTGCGTGCCTTCTTCCCGAAGACGTTCGCGAAGTACGGCGAGGCGTTCGCCGCGGCCGGCCTGACCCCGAACGACGGTCTGGGCGGCATCTACAAGGGCCTGGAGAACCTGCCGGAGGGCGCCGAGATCAAGGCCTCCTTCGACGCCGAGCTCGCCGAGGGCCCGGAGCTGGCGATGGTCGACTCCGACAAGGGCATCACCAACCTGCACGTCCCCTCCGACGTGATCGTCGACGCCTCCATGCCGGCCATGATCCGCACCTCCGGCCACATGTGGGGCCCGGACGGCCAGGAGCACGACACCCTCGCGGTCATCCCGGACTCCAGCTACGCGGGCGTCTACCAGGCCGTGCTCGACGACTGCCGCGCCCACGGCGCCTATGACCCGTCGACCATGGGCTCGGTCCCGAACGTGGGCCTGATGGCGCAGAAGGCCGAGGAGTACGGCAGCCACGACAAGACCTTCGAGATCCCGGTCACCGGCACCGTCCGCCTGGTCGACCAGGCCGGCGACGCCGTGCTCGAGCAGACCGTCTCGGCCGGTGACATCTTCCGCGCCTGCCAGACCAAGGACGCCCCGATCAAGGACTGGGTGAAGCTGGCCGTCACCCGCGCCCGCGCCACCGGCGACCCGGCCGTGTTCTGGCTGGACGAGGGCCGCGCCCACGACGCCAACCTGATCGCCAAGGTCGAGCAGTACCTGCCGGAGCACGACACCGAGGGCCTGGACATCCGGATCATGTCCCCGGAGGAGGCCACCAAGCTGTCCGTGGAGCGCATCCGCCGCGGTGAGAACACCATCTCGGTCACCGGCAACGTGTTGCGCGACTACCTCACCGACCTGTTCCCGATCCTGGAGCTGGGCACCAGCGCCAAGATGCTCTCCGTGGTCCCGCTGATGGCGGGCGGCGGCCTGTTCGAGACGGGCGCCGGCGGCTCCGCGCCGAAGCACGTGCAGCAGCTGGTCAAGGAGGACTACCTGCGCTGGGACTCCCTGGGCGAGTTCTTCGCCCTGGTGCCGTCCCTGGAGCAGTACGCCCAGGCCACCGGCAACGCCCGCGCCAAGGTGCTCGCCGACACCCTGGACCGGGCCACGGCGACCTTCCTCAACGAGGACAAGTCCCCGACCCGTCGCGTCGGCGGCATCGACAACCGCGGCAGCCACTTCTTCCTGTCCCTGTACTGGGCGCAGGAGCTGGCGAAGCAGACCGACGACGCCGGTCTGGCCAAGGCGTTCGCGCCGCTCGCCGAGACCCTCGCCGCCAACGAGCAGCAGATCGTCGACGAGCTGATCGCCGTCCAGGGCAAGCCGGCCGAGATCGGCGGCTACTACCAGCCCGACCCGGCCAAGGCCGCCGCGGTCATGCGCCCGTCGGCCACCTGGAACGAGGCGCTGGCCGCCCTCTGAGCCGACCCGGGCCCCGGCACACCGCCGGGCCCGACGGTCCTCACCGCTCCGCCCCGACCGGCATCCCGCCGGCCGGGGCGGAGCCCTTTTGTGACGGCTGCGTGTCATCCCCGCTCCGGCGCTGGTGCGCCGTGGAGCCCTGTGTTTACCTGGGTCGCATGATCGCGCTCGTGAGCCGCCGCCACGTCGACTACGGACGTGTCACCAGCACGGGTTGTCGCCTCACCGGCTGACGTACCCGCGGACCGCCGTCGCGTCACGGCCCTCGGGTCCTCCGTCGTTTCTCTCCCTCATCTCGTTCATCCCGCGGTTCCCGCACGCGCTCACGCATGCCCGGGAGCTGCGGCACACCCGTGGCATGCCGCGCCACCGCACTCCGTACGAGGAGCACCATGAGCGACCCCACCCAGCCCATCGACGCCGTCGCCGCCGGTCACACGCCCGAGGAGGCGTCCGCCGGGCCCGACACCTCGGCCTGGTCGTTCGAGACCAAGCAGGTCCACGCCGGGGCCGCGCCCGACCCGGCGACCGGAGCGCGGGCGACGCCGATCTACCAGACCACGTCGTTCGTCTTCCGGGACACCCAGCACGCCGCCGATCTGTTCTCGCTGGCCGAGCCCGGCAACATCTACAGCCGCATCCACAACCCCACCCAGGACGTCTTCGAGCAGCGGATCGCCGCCCTCGAGGGCGGAGTCGCCGCGGTCGCGCTGTCCTCCGGGCAGGCCGCGGAGACGCTCGCGCTGCTGACGGTCGCGCGCGCCGGCGACCACATCGTCTCCAGTACGTCGCTGTACGGCGGCACGTACAACCTGTTCCGGCACACCCTGCCGAAGTTCGGCATCGAGGTGTCGTTCGTGGCCGACCCGGACGACCCGGACGCCTGGCGGGCGGCGATCCGGCCGGACACCAAGGCGCTGTTCGCGGAGACGCTGGGCAATCCGCGCGGCAACGTGCTGGACGTGCGGGCGGTCGCCGACGTGGCGCACTCGGCGGGCGTGCCGCTGATCGTGGACAACACGGTGCCGACGCCCTACCTCCTGCGCCCGATCGAGCACGGCGCGGACGTCGTGGTGCACTCGGCGACCAAGTTCCTCGGCGGGCACGGCTCCGCGATCGCGGGGGTCGTGGTGGACGGCGGCACCTTCGACTTCGGCGCGCACGCCGACCGCTTCCCGGACTTCACCGAGCCCGACCCCAGCTACCACGGCCTGCGCTACTGGCCGGCGCTCGGGCCGGGCGCGTTCGCCGCCAAGCTGCGGGTGCAGCTGCTGCGCGACCTGGGACCGGCGCTGTCCCCGCACTCGGCGTTCCTGCTGCTTCAGGGCGTGGAGACGCTGAGCCTGCGCATCGAGCGGCACTCCGCCAACGCGCAGGCCCTCGCGGAGTGGCTGGAGCGGCGCGACGAGGTGTCCGCGGTCCACTACGCGGGACTTCCCTCCAGCCCCTGGTACGAGGCGGGGCGCAGGTACCTGCCGCGGGGCGCGGGGGCGGTGGTCTCCTTCGAGCTGCGCGACGGGGTCGCGGCGGGCAAGCGGTTCGTGGACGGGGTGGAGCTGTTCAGCCATCTCGCCAACATCGGCGACGTGCGGAGCCTGATCATCCACCCGGCGTCCACCACGCACAGCCAGCTGGACGAGGAGCAGTTGGCGGCGACGGGGACCGCGCCGGGCCTGGTGCGGCTGTCGGTCGGCATCGAGAGCCTCGCCGACCTGAAGGCCGATCTGGAGGCCGGCTTCCGCGCGGCCAAGGGGGCGTCCTGAACAACGTGCTCGCCTCCCACGCGGACGCGCTCCCCCGCCCGCCGGCCTCCGGGGCCTGGCGTGCGGGGGACCCGCCGGGGCGCCGTCGGTGGCACGGGCTCCGCCGGCCCCTGCCGCTGGAGGCGGGGGGTGAACTGGCGGGCGTACGGCTGGCGTTCGAGACGTGGGGCCGCCTGGCACCGGACGCCTCCAACGCGGTGCTGGTGCTGCACGCCCTCACCGGTGACAGCCATGTCACCGGGCCGGCCGGGCCCGGTCATCCCACGCCGGGCTGGTGGGAGGGGCTGATCGGGCCGGGCCGGGCGCTGGACACCGACCGGTGGTTCGTCGTCGCGCCGAACGTGCTGGGCGGCTGCCAGGGCAGTACGGGACCGGCCTCGCCGCGACCCGACGGGGCGCGGTCCTGGGGCGGGGCCTTCCCGTTCGTGACCCCGCGGGACCAGGTGGCGGCCGAGCGGGACCTGGCGGACGCGCTGGGCATCGAGAGGTGGGCCCTGGTGGCCGGCGGCTCGATGGGCGGGATGCGGGCCCTGGAATGGGCGGTTTCGTACCCGGAGCGCGCGGGTGCCCTGCTGCTGCTCGCCACGACGGCGGCGGCGAGCGCGGAGCAGATCGCCTTGGCGAACGTCCAGTTGCACGCCATCCGCAGCGACCCGCACTGGCGCGGCGGCGACTACCACGACACCGGCCACGGACCGCACGCCGGCCTGGGTCTTGCCCGCCGGCTGGCCCATGTCACCTACCGGAGCGAGCCCGAACTCCAGCTCCGTTTCGGCCGCTCGTCGCAGGGTGCGGAGCACCCATGGCACGGCGGCCGCTACCAGGTGGAGTCCTACCTCGACCACCACGCGGGCAAGCTGGTACGGCGGTTCGACGCGGCCAGCTACGTCGTCCTGACCGAGGCGATGAACGCCCACGACGCCGGCCGTGCCCGGGGCGGTGTGCGCGCCGCCCTGCGCCGGGTGACCGCCCCCACCCTGGTGGCCGGGGTCGACTCCGACCGCCTCTACCCGCTCGCCCAGCAGGCCGAGTTGGCCGACGGCATCGCGGGCGCCGACCGCCTCCGGGTGATCGAGTCGCCGTACGGCCACGACGGCTTCCTGATCGAGACGGGGCAGGTGGGACGGTTGGTCCGGGAGCTGCTGGGGACGGTCTGAGCCGCGTTGTCAGTGGGGTGCGGCAGGATCGAGGGGCCACGGCGTCGAGACCCGCGTGGCGAGGCGAAGAGAGACAGGAACAGCCCCATGCCCGACACCCCGCCGTCCTTCGAACTGCTGCCCGGCGCCGACGGGTCGCCGGTGATCCTGCACGTGCCGCACGCGGCGCGGGCGATACCGGCCGATGTCCGGGCCGGGATCGTGCTGGACGACGCGGCGCTGGAGCGGGAACTGGATCACATCACCGACGCGTACACCGACCGGATCGCCGAGGCGGCGGCCGAGTTGGCGGGCCTCGCGCCGTGGCGGTTCGTCAACCGGCTGTCGCGGCTGGTGGTGGACCCCGAGCGGTTTCCGGACGAGCGGGAGGAGATGCTCGCCGTCGGAATGGGCGCGGTGTACACGCGGACCACGCACCGGGAGGTCCTGCGGCCGGCGGACACCGACCCGGAGCCGCTGATCGAGCGTTACTTCCGGCCGTACGCCGAGGCGATGACGAAGGCCGTGGCCGACCGGCTCGCCGCCACCGGGCGGGCGGTGATCATCGACGTGCACTCCTACCCCGGCGCCGCCCTGCCGTACGAGCTGCACGGCCGGGGTCCGCGGCCACCCGTGTGCCTGGGCACCGACTCCTTCCACACCCCGCCCGAGCTGATCGGGCTCGCCCGGACGGCGTTCGCGCGCTGCGGCGGGACGGGACTGGACAGCCCGTTCAGCGGCACGTACGTCCCGCTGGAGTTCTACGGCGAGGACGCCCGCGTCGGCGCGCTGATGGTGGAGATCCGGCGGGACACGTACATGACCGAGCCGGGCGGCCCCGCGGGCCCCGGCCTCGACCGGCTCGCCGGGGCGCTGGCCGCCCTCGTCGACGGCCTGGGCCGCTGACCTCCGGCCGGAGCACGAGCTGCTGATCGACACGCCGCTCGACCAGGTGCCGGGGCTGCGGCTCGCGGTCCCCGCCGGCCAGGTCGCCTGGCGGCGGAGGGCGATGATCCGCAGCCCGCGGACCTTGCCGGCCAGGTGGTGAGGCGGGCCGGCCCGGTCACTTGGTGAGGCACGTCGGCCTGGTCACCGAGCGAGGCACGCCGGGCCGGTCACCCGGTGAGGCGCGACGGGCCGGTTACGCCCGCAGCCACTCCGTGACCACGACCTCGGCGCCCGCGCGCAGCCGCAGCGCGAAAGGCCCGGCGGGCGGGGCCTCGCCGGTGAACCGGCCCAGTTCGTCGGCGGTGAGCGCGGGGCCCGGCCGCCGCGGGCCGGCCAGCACCTCGATCCTGGCCTGCTGCGGCGGCAGCACCTGCCCCATCAGCCCGTCCCCGGTGACCTCGATGTCCACGGTCAGGTCACCGGCCTGGAAGGTCAGCATCCGCGGTGTGTCCGTCGCGCCCCGGACCGGAATGGAGTCGACCAGCGAGTCGAAGGTCAGCTCCGCGATCCGGGCGTCGAGGTCACGCAACGCGTATGCCTCGACGGCGAGTTGACGCAGATCGTCGGGCACCGGGTCGAGGATGGCGGCAGCCTGCCGCAACTCCTCCTCCAGCAGGCCCGCGGCCGCTTCCTCCTCGTCGAACGACCCTTCCCGGTCGAGGAGTCCGTCGCCGCTGCCGTCGTTGTCGCGGGTGTCGTTTCCGTCGCTCACACTGTCCCCCGTGCGTCGAGTCGTGCGCGCAGACGCCGCAGACAGCGCTGGCGCAGTGGTCCGATACTGCCCACGGCCACGCCGAGGGCCGCGGACACCTCCTGGTAGCTGGGCGGCGGCGAGGCGATCAGCACCCGCAGCAACTGGCGGCAGCGGTCGCCGAGTTTCTCGAACTCCTGCCACAGCCTGCGGACCCGCTCGCTCTGCGCGGCGGCCTCCTCGGAGTCGAGCAGCGACTGCTCGGGCGTACGGTCCTCGCTGACCCGGTCCAGCAGCTGCGGATCGCTCGTCACCGTCAGCCGGCTGAGGCTCCTCAGCGTCTTCAGGCACTCGTTGCGCGCGGTGCTCGCCAGCCACGAGCCCGCCTTGTCGGGTTCCCGGATCCGCCCGAGGTGCTGGGCGAAGCGGAACCACACGGTCTGGTACACCTCGTGTCCGTCGGCGTCCGAGAGCCGGTGCGCGCGCACGACCGACCACACGAGCGGACTCAGCCCCTCCACCAGCGCCTTCCAGGCCGCCGCGTCACCGTCGACGGCGGACTGGACGAGCACGCCGACTTCTGCACGATCCACGAACTCACCCCTCGAATACGGCATGTCATCGTACGCCGTGGAGGGGACGGTTCCGGACCTCATGCCGGCGGAGCGAGCCGGACGACGGGGACCGGACTCCATGTCGGCGGACGCAGCGCCGGGACGTGCGCCCCGCGTACTTCCGCGTATTCGGTGTTCGCCGCGAGTACTTGGCGCCGGGCCGCACGCGGGTCGCGCTCCTTGTGCGCGGTCATGTGCGCCGCGATCATGCCGGCGGCCACGGGGGTGGCGAAGGAGGTGCCGCTCCACTGCGCGAAGCCCTCGAACATCACCTGGTCCGCCGTCGCCGGAGGGCTCTGCTCCGCCTCGCTGAGCACCCCGGTGTGCTGGGGGGACTGGCAGGTGCAGTCGTAGGCGAAGCCGAACCGGCAGGCGTCGTAGGTGGAGTGCTGGTAGACGTACGGCACGGGCGCCTGGAAGCCGGTGAGGGCGCTGGTCAGCCGCTCGCCCGGGGCGTACGCCTTCACCCAGGCTCCGTGGTTGCTGAAGCAGGCGCCGTGCTCGCCGTCACCGCGCAGGGCGCCGACCGACAGCACGGACTCGGCGTAGTCCGGCAGGCCGGCGTAGGCCGCGGGCCAGAACGGGGTGCCGCTGGCGTTGTTGCCGGCGGCCGCGACGAGCAGGGTGCCGCGGGCGCGCAGCTCCCGCATGAAGGCGTCCACCCCGAGCAGGCCGTCGGTGCGGCCGTTGGAGGTGCCCGCGGACAGGCTGAGGATGTCGGGCCAGCCGCCCGCGTCGACGGCTTCGAACAGCCGGTGGCCGAACTCGGACTCCAGGACGGCGCCGGCGTCGTTGAGGGTGCCGCGCACGGTGATGTCGGTGTTGGGGGCGACGGCCGCGACCAGCCCGGCGATGAACGTGCCGTGGCCGACGTACTGCTGGAGGACGCCGACGTCGTCGGTCTCCTCCACCTGCGCGTCGCCCTGGACGTGGGCCAGCATCGGGACCGAGCGGTAGTCGTGCATGAGGCCGGTGTCGACGACGAGGACGCCGACGGCGGTGTCCTCGTCGTAGGCGGTCTCGGCGGCCGCCGGGTTGGGGCCCTGGGCGAGCGGGGCGGGCACCGGCTCGTCGCCGGGGCAGGCGTTGACCGCGATGGACACCACGTGGTTGCGGCTGATCAGCCGCCGTCCGGCTCTGCCCTCGTGCTCGCGCAGGGCGCGCAGCGCGTGCGTGACGGCGAGGTCGCCGCCGCGGTCGCCGCGGCCCGGGTCGCCGACCTGGATACGGGTGATGCCGGTGCGGTTGGTCTCGGGGCCTGCGCGGCGCACGCGATCCGCGGTCAGGTCGGGCGCCGCGGTGAAGTGCGTGCGGACGGTGTCCTCGACCAAGCGGGCCTCCTCGCCGTCGCGGGCGAGGACGACGCCCTTCTCGTAGCAGAACTCGGCGGCGTCGTCCGGGCCCATCGCGAGGGGCACGTCCGGCATCGAGCGCTGGATCTGAGCGAACTGCTCGCGGAATCGCTGAGGTGCCATGGCGTGTCCTCCCGTTGGTGCGACGGTCGTCAGTCTGAGCCATGGGGCTCACTCTTGATACAGCGTCAACCGGGATGCGCCGGTTCCAGGGGCCTCACCAGGCCACTACCATCCGACGCGTGACAGCGGGAAGCGACTCGGTCCTCGAACTGCTGCCCATGGTGTTCGCCGCGCCGGGCGAGGCCCTGGCGCGGGCCCGTGGACTGCTGGAGGCCGGTCCGCCGCCGCTGCACGGCTCCGTGGCGCACCAGGTGATCGGCATCTGGCAGCGGGACTTCGGCGACACCCGGCTGGCCCTGCGGCATCTGCGGCGGGCCCGGGATCTGGCGGCGCGCGCCGACTCGGCCGAGCGGGAGGCCGACGTACTGGCCACGCTGGGGGTCGCGTTGGTGCACGCGGGGCGCACACGGCAGGGACTCGCGGCGTTCGAGCGCGGGGTCGCGCGCGGGACGGGCCACACCCGGGCGCGGGTGCTGTTCCGGCGGGCGTACGTGTGGTGGGTGCTGGGCCGTCATCGTGAGGCGCTGGAGGACGTACGGCGGGCGATTCCCGTGCTGCGGCAGGCCGGCGACGTGATCTGGACGGCGCGGGCGCTGACGCTGCGGGCCACCGTGCACCTGGCGCTGGGCGCGGTGGAGCGGGCGGACGCCGACTTCACCGCGGCCCAGGCGCTGTGGGACACCACCGGCCAGGAGCACGACAAGGCCGACGCCGTGGAGAGCCGGGGTCTGGCGGCGTTCCGGCAGGGCGACATCCCGGCGGCGCTGCGGCTCCTCGACGAGGCCGAGGAGCAGTACGCCAAGCTCGGCACGCCGACGTTCATGCTGGACATCCGGCGCTGCGAGGTCCTGATGGCGGCCGGGCTCGCCCCCGAGGCCCTGGCCGGGGCGGACGCGGCGATCGCCGAACTGGACGGCATCGGCGGCCAGTCGACCCGCAAGGCGGAGCTGCTGCTGGCCGCGGCGCGGGCGGCGCGGCTGGCGGACGACCCGCACACGGCGACCGCGCGCGCGGCGCTGGCCGTGCGGCTGTTCGCCGGGCAGCGGCGCACCTGGTGGGAGACGCACGCCCGGCTGGTACTGATCGAGGCCCGGGTGGCCGACGGGCGCCGCTCGGGGCGGCTGGTCGCGGACGCCGCGGCGGTGGCCGAACGGCTGGCCTCCTTTGGCTCGCCCGCCGCGCCTGAGGCGTCGCTACTGGCGGGCCGGATCGCGCTCACCCTGGGCCGGCCGGCGGAGGCCGAGAGCCATCTCGCCGTCGCCGCGCGCAGCCGGCACGGCGGGCCGCCGCTCGCCCGGATGACGGGCTGGGCGGCGCAGGCGCTGCGGGCGCGGGCGGCGGGCTCCCGCCGCGGCGTGCTGGAGGCGTGCCGACGCGGTCTCGACGTGCTCGACGACCACCGGATGACGCTGGGCGCCTCGGAGTTGCGCGCCCGGGCGACCGCGCAGGGCGCCGAACTGGCCGCGCTGGCACAGGAGTCGGCTCTCGCCTCCGGTGAGCCGCGGCGACTGCTGGTGTGGAGCGAGCGCTGGCGGGCCACCGTGCTGTCCGCGCCGCCCACCCGGCCGCCCGCCGACCCGGCCCTGCTCAGCGGGCTGACCGCCTTCCGTGAGATCGCCTCCCGCGCGCAGGACGCCCGCCAGGACGGCCACCCGGTGCCCGCCCTGGAACGCGAACAGCGGCGCCTGGAGCGGGAGATCCGCTCCCGCACCCTGCGTCTGCGCGGCGACGCGCCCGGCGGCGGCGACCGGTTCGACCCCGGCCGGCTGCTGGCGCGGCTCGGGGACGCGCGACTGGTCGAACTGGCCGTGCTGGACGGGCGGGTGCACGTGCTGCTGTGCGGCGAGGGGCGGGTACGGCGCTTCGAGGCCGGGCGGCTCGCGGACGCGGTGACCGAGGCCGAGCACGTGCAGGCGGGACTGCGGCGGCTGGCGCACCCGGGGGCGGCGGCCCGGCTGCCGCTGGTGGAGGCTGCGGGGCGCCGCCTGGAGGCGCTGCTGCTCGGGCCGGCCGCCCGGCATCTGGGCTCCGGGCCGGTCGTGGTGGTGCCGCCGGGCTCGCTGCACCGGGTGCCGTGGGCGCTGCTGCCGTCGTTGCGGGATCGGGTGCTGAGCGTGTCGCCGTCGGCGAGCAGCTGGCTGCGCGCCCACGAGACCGAACCGCCGCCGGAGGGCCGCCGGGTGCTGGTGCGCGGGCCGGAACTGGCGACCGGGGGCGCGGAGGTGCCCGAACTCGCCGACCGCTACGGCACGCCGACCGTACTGGAGGAGGCCGACGCGCACGTGTCGCGGGTGCTGCGGGAGCTGGACGGGGCCGCGCTCGCGCACATCGCCGCGCACGGCACCTTCCGTGCGGACAGCCCGCTGTTCTCGTCGCTGACGATGGCCGACGGCCCGCTGATCGTGCACGACTTCGAGCGCCTGGACCGCAGCCCGTACCGGATCATCCTGTCCTGCTGCGACACCGCCCGGTTCGCCTCGGTGGGCGCCGACGAACTCCTCGGCTTGGTCACGGCGTTGCTTCCGCTCGGCACGGCCGGGGTGGTGGCGTGCAGCGCCCCCGTGAACGACGAGGCGGTGGTTCCGCTGATGCTCGCCCTGCACAAGGGCCTGGACGCCGGGCTCTCCCTGGCCGAGGCACTGCGCGACGCACGGGCCGCGCAGCCGGACGACGCGACGCACCAGGCGACGGGCTGGGCCTTCGCGGCGTTCGGCGCGGCCTGAGGCGGAGGACGGGGCAGCCTGAGCCGGAGAACGGGGCTGCCTCGTACCGAGGACGAAGCGGCCCCTGGCGGAACTATGCATTGTCATGTTTCCGCCATGCACGATCATTACGGCCGCACCATGCCGCATGCCACTCTCCGCGGGTCCGGACGGGCAATCCGCGTCCGGTCCTTCCACGAGGAGAGGGGTACGAGTGCGCACATACTCCACACGCTCCACACGTGTGCGGCGGACCGTCCTGGCGGTGGCCACGGCGTGCATCGTCGCGGTCATCCAGACACCGTCCGCCGGTGCGGACCCAGGCCCGGCACTGCCGCGATCGTCGGACTCCGGTTCGGGCATGCTCGGCGCCCACGGCCACGGCAAGCCCGACAAGGACCTGCCCGGGGCCCACAGAGCCCCGTCGGCCAAGGCCAGAGGCGCGGCGGCCGAGGCCGACGCCCGGGTGCGCTGGAGCCGCTACGGCACCCCCACCACGGTCGTGCCGGACGGCGAGGGCACCACACTGGCGACCGGGCTGCCGGCCGCGCCCGAACAGGCCGCCCGCGCGTATCTGAAGGACAGCGCGGCCCTGTTCGGCATCTCCGCCGACCAGGTCGACGGCCTGAAGCTGGTGTCGAGCACGCCGATCGGCAAGGGCGCGGCGGTGCTGCTCGCCCAAGAGGTGGACGACAAGCCGTTCGGCCGGGACGGCCTGGTCTCCGTGGGCGTGGTCGACGGCACCGTGGTCAGCGTCACGGGCGCGCTCACCCCGGTCACCGGCACCCCGCAGCCCGCGACGCTGTCGGAGCAGGACGCCATCAAGGCCGCCCTGGCCGACGTGACCATGTCGCCGGGCAAACTGACCGAGACCGCGGGCACCGAGAAGTGGCAGAAGTACGAGGCCGAGGACCTGGACGGCACTCAGATGGTGCGCCAGGTGGTCGTCGCCGACCCCGACGGCACGGTGCGCTCCGCCTACCAGGTGCAGGCGGGCACCGCCGGCGAGGAGCCGGAGCTGTACGACAGCATCGTCGACGCGCGCACCGGCGAGGTGCTGGCCCGCCGCTCCCTGGTGGACCACGAGCAGCTGGTGGACGGGACCGAGGACGGCAACCCGCAGTGGAAGGTGTTCCCCTTCTCGCCGCCGCTGGACGACTCGTCCGCCGACACCCGGGAAACCTGGTGCTGGGTAGCGGCACCGGGCTGCGACCGGGTGATGAGCGAGGGCGCGCCGGGCGCCCCGCACCGGGCGTGGGACATCGCCTCCGGCACGGGAGGCGGCACCTACGGCAGCTACTACAAGCTGGGCACCACGCTGGGCTCCAATGCCTTCAGCAGCGACGGCAAGGCATCCAACGGCAGCAACTGGCTCGGCATCACTCCGGATGTGCGGTCCAGCCGGGTCTACGACTACTCCTACGCCGACGCCTGGCACGCCAGCAAATGCGACCCGAAGGTGCTGACCGACCCGGCCCAGCCGGACCGGGACGCCGCGATCGGCAACCTGTTCGCCCAGCACAACGGGATGCACGACTTCTCGTATCACCTCGGGTTCACCGAGAAGACCTGGAACATGCAGCACGACAACTACGGCCTGGGCGGCAAGGGCGGCGACCCGGAGATGGGCAACGCCCGGTCCGGCGCCAACAACCCCGCCACCCGCAACAACGCCAACCAGAGCACCGGCGCCGACGGCGGTGTGGCGCGCACCAACATGTACCTGTGGCAGCCGCAGGCCGGCGCCTTCTACGGGCGCTGTGCCGACGGTGACTTCGACGCCTCCGTCATCGGCCACGAGTACACCCACGCCATCAGCAACCGGATGATCGGCGGCGGCGTCACCGGCATCACCAGCACGCACGGCCGCTCGATGGGCGAGTCCTGGAGCGACCTGGTCGCCAGCGAACGGCTGATCGAGACCGGTGCGGTGCCGGACGGGGTCAACCCCTGGGTGGTCGGCCCGTACGTGACCGACAACAACGAGCGCGGCATCCGCAACTACGCGATCGACAAGAACCCGCTCAACTACTCCAACTTCGGCTTCGACATGGGTGGGCCGGAGGTCCACTCCGACGGCGAGATCTGGAACGCCGTGCAGTACGAGGTACGCCAGGCCCTCGTCGACCGGTACGGCGAGGCGTCCGCGCGCGTGAACGCCTCGTGCGCGGCCGGCAGGACCGCGGTCGAGGACTGCGGAGGCGGCCGTCGCTGGATCCAGCTGATGTTCGACTCGTACCTGCTGATGGGCACGGGCAACATCAGCATGGTCAGTGCCCGTGACGCGATGCTCGCCGCGGACCGGATCCGCTTCGGCGGCGCCGACCAGGACGTCATGTGGGCGGCGTTCGCCAAGCGCGGCCTCGGCATCGGTGCCACCGCCACCTCGACGAGCGACACCCGGCCGCACGCGGACTTCTCCACCCCGAACGGCAAGAACGGCACGGTGACCTTCAAGATCACCGACGAGGACGGCAGCGCGATCGACGGCGCCAAGGTCTCCATCGGCCACTTCAGCACCCGCACCACACCGATCGCCGGCACGGCCTCCGGCCTCGACACCACCGCGCGCCTCACCCCCGGCCGCTATGACGCGGTCGCGGTCGCCCCGGGCTACGGCCTGGTCCGATTCGACTTCCAGGTCGGCGGCAAGTCCAACCGGACCGTCCCGGTGCACATGGAGCGCAACCTCGCCTCGGCGGCGGCCGGCGCCACCGTCACCGGCGACGGACTGAACCTGGCCCGGCTCATCGACGACGACGAAGGCACCAACTGGGCGTTCGTCGGCGACAAGACCAGGACGTCGGTGGTCGGCAAGGGCGTCAGCATCCACCTGGCCGGCGACGCTCCGAGCAAGATCCGCCGCGTCCAGGTCAGCGCCCTGAACCGGCCGACCGACAGCAAGGACCCGGGCGGCGACATCGGCAGCCAGAGCCGCTTCTCGGCCCTGCGCCAGTTCCAGATCTCGGCCTGCACCCGCACCGAGTCGGTGGACTGTTCCCAGCCCGGCCAGTTCAAGCCGGTCTACACCAGCGCGGCGGACGCCTTCGCGGCGGCCAAGCCGCGGCCGGCGGCGCCGGACCTGACGATGCGCAGCTTCGACATCCCGCTGACCACGGCGACCGACCTGCGCTTCGAGACCGTCACCAACCAGTGCATCGGCGGCCCGGCGTTCGCGGGCGAGCAGGACAACGACCCGAACAACGTGACCGACTGCGCAACAGGTTCCACGGCGGCGTTCAACGTGCGGGCCTCGGAGTTCCAGGTGTTCGAGCACTGATCCTGCCGCGGTGACGGTGTGTTCGGCACCGTCACCGCGCACGGTTCCGCGATGTTGCGAGGGGCCTCGACCCAGCCGTACGGGTCGGGGTCCCTCGTGCGTGGCGGCCGTCCGTCACAACCAGCCGCGGCGGGAGGCCTCCCAGGCCAGTTGCATCCGGGTGCGGACCCCGGCGAACGCGATCAGGTCGCGGATGCGGCGCTGGACGGTGCGCAGGCTCGTGCCCAACTGGCCGGCGATGGCGGTGTCCGTCAGCCCGGTGAGCAGCAGCGACAGCAGGAGCAGGTCCTCCGACGGAGGGGTCCGGTCGGATACCGCCGCGCCGTCCAGCCCGTCCTCGGTGAGCACCAGCGGGGAGGCGCCCGCCCACAGGCTCTCGAAGAACGCGATCAGGGCGTCGAGCAGCGCGCCGGGGCGGACCAGGACGGCGGACGGCTCAGGCGTGGGCTCGGCGGACGGCCTGGCGGCGGGGACAGGCGGCGGTTGGGCGAGGGGATCGCCAGGATCTCCTGGATCGCCGGTCGGGCCGCCAGCCGCGTCGCCGGTCGCGTCGCCGGTCGGAGCGTCTGTCGGGCGGCCCGTCGGATCGCCCGTCGGGCCGCCCACGTCCACGGCGCGTGCGAACGGGGACACCAGCATGGCCAGTTGCCGGTCCGCGACCACCATCTTCACCGGGACCTCCGCGGCGACCCGGGCCTGTTCTCCGCTCTCGACGAACTCGCGGATCCGGTACACCTCGGGCGGCACCTCGAGCGCCGACGGCTCGTAGACCGCGCGGTACGTCACCCCCGAGGCCAGGACCTCCAGTTGGGTGTCGTTGCCGCGGGACGGCACCGCCATGTTCGGCGGCTTGCACAGCGCCAGGATCTCGTCCCGGGCACCGCGCTGAAGCTGGTCGAACGTCCGGGCCATCGCCTGCGCCCCGGTCACCGTCTCGACCGCCTCGCCCGAACCCCGGCTCCGGGCCTCGCTGTGGTACTCCTCCGTGAGCTCCGCCATCACCGACTGCGCGGCCTGCAACTCCTGCTGCCGGCTCAGCAGCAGCGGGCCGAGCGCCAGGTCCGGGGGCGACGCCCGGAAGCGGTGTGCCGAACCCTCGGCGCGGCTCACCAGCCCTTTGGCCTCCAGCGTGTCGAGGAGCCTGGCCGCCTCCCGCCCGGACAGACCGAGACGGCTGGCGAGCTGGGACGGCGTGGCCTCCGGCACCCTGACCAGGCTGCGGTACGCACGTACCTCCACGGAGTTGAGACTCGCGGTCTCGAACATGTCGCTCTTCTCCTCCTCCGGTCGTGCGCCGGCCCTCACCGGTACCGGCTCCCGGCCGGCCGGAGCCGCCGGGGAAGAGATCTTGACCTGTCACCATCCACCCGCGCCAGACTGCGGGCGGCGGGAGATCGCGCTCCCCCGCACCGGCCGTGGGCTCGCGCCCGCGCACCAGGTCGGGGGCGGACGATCCGGGCGGTGAGGCGGGGCCCGATGGGGAGGGGAACCGCCTGGCCACGGGTTCCGGTCGCGAGGGTCGGGCCGCGTGGGGGTCAGGCCGGTGAGAAGACGTGGTCGCTGATCAGCCGGGTGGCGCCGACGACGCCGGCGACCTGGCCGAGTTCGCCGAGGACGATCGGCAGGTTGCCGGTCGCCAACGGCAGGGACTGCCGGTAGACCTGGGTGCGGATGCTCGCCAGGAGGTTGTGGCCCAGTCCGGTGAGCCCGCCCCCGATGACCACAAGGCCGGGGTTGAAGAAGCTGACCAGACCGGCGATGACCTGACCGGTACGCCGTCCGCCCAGGCGGATCAGGTCCAGGGACGCGGCGTCCCCGGCACCGGCGGCGGCCGACACGTCCTCGGGGGTCAGTCTCCCGGCCGCTTCGAGCCGTGCGGCCAGTTCCGTCGAGCGGCCGGACTGGGCGAGCGCGGTCGCGTCGCGGACGAGGGCGCTGCCGCCGAAGTACGCCTCCAGGCAACCGATGTTGCCGCAGGCGCACCGCGGACCGTCCGGGTCCGCCTGGATATGGCCGATGTCGCCGGCGCTGCCGGTGACACCGCGGTGGACCTCGCCGCCGACGACGACGCCGCAGCCGATGCCGGTTCCGAGCTTCACGCACAGGAAGTCGCGTACGGACCGGGCGACGCCTGCGTGCTGCTCGCCCAGAGCCATCAGGTTCACGTCGTTGTCGACGAGGACGGGGCAGCCCAGTTCCTGGCTCATCGCCTCACGTACGGGGAAGCCGTCCCAGCCGGGCATGATCGGCGGCGCGACCGGGACGCCCTCGGGGAACCGTACGGGTCCCGGCACGCCGATCCCGGCGCCGTCGAAGTGTTCCGCCAGCCCCGCCTCGCGCAGCTTGTTGGCCAGGGCGAGCACCCGCTCGAAGACCGCGACCGGGCCTTCGCGCACGTCCAGTGTCTCGGCCACGTGACCGAGGACGTCCAACTCGGCGTTGGTGACCGCGACGTCCACGGAGGTGGCGCCGATGTCCACGCCGAGGAAGCGTAGTGACGGGGCGATCCGGACGTTGTGCGAGCGGCGGCCACCGCGGGAGGCGGCGAGGCCGTCCTGGACGACGAGACCCGTCTCCAGCAGCCGGTCGATCTCGAAGGCGAGCTTGGAGCGCGACAGCTCGACCTGCTCCCCCAGGGCGACCCGGGACTGCGGGCCGAGGTCGCGCAGGAGGCGGAGCAGCCGGGCCTGATGAAGATTGGCCGGTCGAGCCGTCATAGACCTCACGCCGCCCCCGTCATGGCAAGAATCGTTCGCATGCCCGGCACGTGGGGGGCACGACTTTGGAAAGGACCGTAGCACCGAGCCGTCGCCGATGAAAGAAACTTGTGCACTAACGAGTGGAACTTTCATCTGCGGATGGACAAAGCCATACGCGGCAGTGTCGTGGACCCGGCACCGGAGGGTGCCCTGGCGGGCTATTGAAGCGGCCCGCCAGGGCTCACGGTTCAGGCGGTGTCACCGCCCAGGCCGTGACTCACGCGTCGGACGGCCCGCGGTTGGGCTTGCCGACGTCGGACTGACCCGCCGCCTTCTTGATCTCGGCGGCCTCCCGCTGGTCGATGACGCCCTCGTCCCGCAGCGTCTGGACGACCTTTCCGACGTGGGAGACGAACGTGCCGTGGTTCTCCCAGGCCCGGTTGTCCTCGATCAGCTCGTTGATCGTGCAGCCGTCGGCCGTGACGCGGTTGGGGATACCGGTGTTGATCGAACCGACGAACACGGTGGCCCGGTCATCCCTTTCCGGACAGTCGGTCGGCGGCTCGCTGTTGACGACGGTGAGGGACAGCGACTTCGGCGTGGACGTGTTGCCGGCCTTGTCGGTGGCCCGGTAGAGGAAGGCGTGGTTGCCGGCCCTGTCGATCACCACCGGTGCCGAGTACTGGAGGTAGGGGCCGCCGTCGAGGGAGTACTCGATCCTGGCCACTCCGGACCCGGCGTCCGAGGCGGACACCGTCACCGTCGCACTACCCACATAGTTACCGGAGGCGTCCTTGGTCCCGGACACCGACGCCGACGTCTCCGGCGGCGTCTTGTCCTCAGGCTGAGCCGCCACCACGGTGAACTGCACCGACTTCACAGCC
>NZ_JBEYTS010000019.1:38434-132857 GCF_040643155.1 Streptomyces sp. NPDC047453
GACTCAGTGTCAGAGGCCGACACCGTCACCGTCGCACTACCCACATAGTTACCGGAAGCGTCCTTGGTCCCGGACACCGACGCCGACGTCTCCGGCGCGGTGGTGTCGCCGCCGGCTGCGGGGGTGACGACGAGTTCGCCCGTCATCGACCCGTGGCCCGGCATCGCGCAGAAGTAGCGGTACACGCCGGGCTTGAGGTTGACCTCGGCCGTGTACTTGCCCCCGTTGGAATCGAAGGGGCTCGCGAAGATGTTGAGGTTGACGTCGTTGTTGTAGTCGGAGCTCGAGACGTCGAACGTCAACGTGTGCGGCATTCCCGTGGTGTTGCCGGTCGCCGCGCTGTTCTCGAACACGATCGTCGTCGGTCCGGCCACCGCGGTCGTGGGTGCCGACACGTACTTCGTGTAGTCGTCGCCGGCCGTCCAGGTGAGCACTTGGTTCGCCGCCTTCTCGGACCCCCGGCTCGCCGCCGCGTACGCGGCCGGCACGGCCAGCGAGAAGGCTGCGAGGGCAACGGTCACCAGCGCCACCAACACCGGATGTGCGCGGAACCGGTTGCGTGGCGCCGATCTGGAGAGGGGCGGATCCGTATTGGCATGGAGCAGTCTTCTGAACACCGCTGCACCTTTCGCGAATTCGCTTGTGCGGCACCGCGCAGGGACTCGCGGTCCCGTCTAGTGGATGACCAGCCGCCAGGATGAGCGCGTCGAGGGGGTGGTCTCCCGGACCCAACCTCTCTCAAAGTGCGGCAACGTTGGGAAGCTACCGGCCTTTTGACTACTCGCCAAGGTCTATGACCACAATCGAACCAACTTTGACCTGAGTCTGGAAAAACTGGAGGGGCGCCCGCTACGGTGAGGCGGTCCCGAGGCGAATCCGTTCGCCCAGCCGTCCCGATACCCGCCGTATCCGACACATCGAGCCAAGCCGGACGGCTGCCACCGGAGTCCGATCCGACGACCGCCCCGCCTGCCCCACGGGCCCGAACGCCCCGCGCACCACCGCTCACCGCCCTGACGGGACGGCTGCCGTCGGCGGCGGCTCACATCACCACCACGCGACGCCTTCGGGCCCGCACGCGTTTCGAGGATTGGAGAACGATGACCGACTCAGGCGCAGGTACGAGACGCCGCTTCTCTCGGCGGGCCTTCGCCACCGGGGCGGCCGCCGCTGCGGTCGTACCCACGGTGCTCGGCATCACCGCAACCGCCGCCGCCCCGAAGGACAAGCCGGCGGAAGGAAGCGGTCAAGGAAACAACAAGGGCACCGTCCGCAACATGACCCTGTACATGGAGAAGCTGCCGAACGGGGAGATGGGCTACGGCCTGAAGCCGGGCGAGGCAACGATTCCCGGCCCGCTCATCGAGCTGACCGAGGGCGACACGATGCACATCGAGGTCGTCAACAACCTGGACGTCGCCGCGAGTCTGCACGTGCACGGCGTGGACTACGACGTCGCCAGCGACGGCACCAAGCTGAACGACAGCGTCGTCGAGCCGGGCGGCCGGCGGACCTACACCTGGCGCACCCACGCCTCGGGCCCGAACCACGACGGGACGTGGGAAGCCGGCAGCGCCGGCTACTGGCACTATCACGACCACAACGTGGGGACCGCACACGGCACGGGCGGCATCAAGAAGGGCCTGTACGGCCCCGTGATCGTGCGCCGCAAGGGCGACGTGCTGCCCGACAAGCAGTTCACGGTCGTGTTCAACGACATGATGATCAACAACAAGGGCGCCCACAACGCGCCCACCTTCGAGGCCGTCCGCGGCGAGCGGGTGGAGTTCATCGTGATCACACACGGTGAGTTCTTCCACACCTTCCATATCCACGGCCACCGCTGGGCGGACAACCGCACCGGGATCCTCCAGGGGCCGCAGGACGTGAGCCGGGTCATCGACACCAAGACGGTCGGCCCGGCGGACTCCTTCGGGTTCCAGGTGATCGCGGGTGACCGGGTCGGCGCGGGTGCCTGGATGTACCACTGCCACGTCCAGAGCCACTCGGACATGGGCATGGCCGGTATCTTCCTCGTGACCGAGGCCGACGGCTCGGTCCCCGGCGGCATGCCCCACCATTAGGCGCTGGACGGCAGCGGCGGGGCCCTCCGGGCTTCGCCCCCAAACCACGCCCGTCGTACCACCTGACGGTCCGACGGGCGTGTACGACTGCCGCCGGCCGGTCCTCACCCGCAAGGACTTGAGGCGAACCTGTCCTCGTCCCTCCGGCACCGTCCTTCCCGGGCCTGGTGACCGCCCGCCGAAACCCGCCTCACCCGGCGCACGCCGGGCGGGGCGTCCGCGGCAGCCCTCGCTCTACCCCCTGATCACTCTTCCGTTGTCGGATCGAGTCAAGGAGCAAGCATGGGCAAGAGAGACAGATTCGCCCTCTCACGACGAAGCGGAGCGCCGCCGTCTCATCCCGCGCGGGCCTCTGGTCACGCGTGGTCCTGGCGTCGCGCCGTGGTCCTGCTGTCCAGCGCCGCGCTGACCGTGGGACTCGCCACGCTGCCGGCCGTGGAGGCGAACGCGCAGCCGCCGGCTGAGACCGCCCAGGACGCCGGCGCCGAGAGCCAGGTGAACGTCCTGGTCTTCCACGGACCGGCCGCCAAGCAGGACGACCCCGTGAAGAAGGCCGCGGCGGCGATCGAGACCCTCGGCGAGAAGAACGGGTTCAAGGTCGTCGAGTCCGATGACGCGGGTGTGTTCACCACCGCCAGCCTCGCCAAGTACCGAGGGGTGGTGTTCCTGTCGGCCGACGGCGTGACCCTCAACGCCGACCAGGAATCCGCGTTCCAGTCGTACATCAGGAACGGCGGCGGCTTCGTCGGCGTCCACGACGCCGCCCGGGCTCAGTCCGACTCCTCCTGGTTCACCGGGCTGATCGGCAGCCGACCCGCCCTGGGCCTGCCCGACGCCGAGAAGGTCGTCGAGAGCGCGGTCAACTCGGAGAACCCGCCGAACGAGGGCAAGGACAAGCTGTTCGACGGCAAGAACGACACCAAGTGGCTGGCCCGTACGCCGACCGCCTGGGTCACCATGAAGCTGGACAAGCCGGTCGCGGTGGTCAACTACGCGCTGACCTCCGCCAACGACTTCACAGGTCGGGACCCGAAGGACTGGAAGCTCCAGGGCTCGCAGGACGGCCAGAACTGGACGACCCTGGACACCCGGAGCGGCGAGACCTTCCCGTCGCGGTTCCAGACCAGGCAGTTCCAGTTCACCAACACGCAGGCCTACCAGCACTACCGGCTGGACATCACCGCGAACAGCGGTGAGCCGCTGACCCAGCTGGCCGAGCTGCGACTGTTCAACGCCAACCCGACGCCTCCGCAGGACTCCAAGGTCCAGCAGGCCGTGGTCGACGTGACGGACCGTCAGCACCCGGCCAACAAGGGCCTGCCTCTCAACTGGACCCGCTCCGACCAGTGGATCAACTGGGACCCCAGCCCGATCGGCAAGGTCCACACCATCGCCCAGGTCGAGGAGTGGAAGTACAAGCCGGGAGTCAGCGCCAACGGCCCGTTCCACCCGATCTCGTGGTGCCGGGACTACGACGGCGGCCGGTCGTTCTACACCGGCATGGGCCGCACCGAGGAGAGCTACACCACCGACACGAAGTTCCAGAGTCACCTCCTCGGCGCCATCCAGTGGACCACCGGCATGGTCCGCGGCGACTGCCAGGCGACCATCGCGTCCAACTACAAGACCGAGCGGCTGACCGCCCAGAACCAGTCGGGGCAGCTCGACCAGATCGGTGAGCCGCACGGTCTCACCATGGCCCCCGACGGCAAGGCCTTCTACATCGGCAAGGCCGCCTGCCCGTCGGGCCCGATCAGCTCCTGGAACGACCCCAAGGTCGGTCTCGGCTGCGGCACCATCCACCAGTGGGACCCGAAGACCAAGCAGGTCAAGCTGCTCACCACGCTCGACGTGATGGGCAACCGGGGCAGCGGTGACGAGCTGGTCAAGAACGAAGAGGGTCTGGTCGGCATCACCCTCGACCCGAAGTTCGAGAAGAACGGGTGGATCTACATCTACTGGATGCCGCACGAGTCGATCGACCGCGACAAGCGGATCGGCCAGCGGACGGTCTCCCGGCTGACCTACGACTTCGCGGCCGAGTCCATCGACCAGGGCACCCGCAAGGACCTGCTGCACTGGGACACCCAGATCCACAGCTGCTGCCACGCCGGTGGTGGCATGTCCTTCGACAAGGACGGCAACCTCTACATCGGCTCCGGTGACAGCAACTCCTCCGGTGGCTCCAGCGGTTACTCCGGGAACAACTGGACCCAGGACTACAAGGGTGTCTCCTTCCAGGACGCCCGCCGCACCTCCGGCAACACCAACGACCTCAACGGCAAGATCATCCGTATCCACCCCGAGGCCGACGGCACCTACACCATCCCCAAGGGCAACCTCTTCGCGCCGGGCACGGCCAAGACCCGCCCGGAGATCTACGTGATGGGTGTCCGCAACATCGCGCGGCTCTCCGTCGACCCGGTGCACAACTGGCTGAACGCCGGCTGGGTCGGTCCGGACGCGGGAGCCTCCAACCCGGAGCTCGGCCCGGCCAAGTACGAGACGGCCACGGTCATCACCTCCGCGGGCAACCAGGGCTGGCCCTACTGCATGGGCAACCGGCAGCCGTACCGTGACCGCAGCAACACCGACGCCAGCGTCCTCACCGGCTGGTACGACTGCAACAACCTCAAGAACGAGTCGCCGCGCAACACCGGCCTGGTGGACATCCCGCCGGCCCGCGACAACATGATCTGGTACTCGCCCCAGGGCGGCGGCCCGGTCTTCCCGAAGCGCGCGGACGGCAGCGGTGTCCCGAGCTACGTGGACAGCGAGGCCACGTACACCCAGCCGTACCTCAAGGGCGGCGGCCAGGCCATCATGTCCGGTCCGACCTACCACCGCTCCCAGGTGGACACCAAGAGCGGTGTCGCCTGGCCGGCGTACTGGGAGGACAAGTGGTTCATCGGTGACGAGTCCAACGCCAACAACCGGGTCGCGGTGACCCTCGACCCCGACCGCATCAAGGACCAGGGCGCGCCGGCCTTCGGTGAGGACGTGCGCAGCATCATCGCGCCCGGCAGCGGCGCCACCCAGCTGCAGAGCTGGATGGACGCCAAGTTCGGTCCCGACGGTGCCCTGTACATGCTCGACTACGCGGGCGGCTTCTTCAGCCTGCACAACAACCAGAAGCTCATCCGCATCAGCTACCAGGGTGGCCCGGCCACCCCGAAGCCGCAGGACGCTGGGGCGCGGGTCATCACCCAGAGCAAGCCGAAGACGGTGGCCTTCTCCAGCGCCAAGACCGGCGGTGTGGCCTGGGAGTGGGACTTCGGCGACGGCAGCAAGCCCTCGCACGAGGCCAACCCCACGCACACGTACGGCGACTACGGCACGTACCACGCGAAGCTGACGGTCACCTACGCCAACGGCGAGCAGGCCACCGCGACGTTCGACGCCAAGGCGGGCTGCCCGGCTCCCGACGCCCGGCCGACCGTCAAGCTGCTCGACACCGACACGGGCGTGACCAACCAAAAGGCCGGAGGCGGCTGCACCGTCAACGACCTGATCGACGACGAGGCCTCCTGGTCGAACCACGGCGAGTTCGTCAGTCACGTCAACTCCGTGGTCAACGACCTCCGCAAGGAGGGCGTCCTCGACAACCGCGAGTCGTCGGCGATCAGCAAGGCGGCGGCGCAGAGCGAGATCGGCAAGATCGCCGGGTACAAGCCCATGTTCGACGGGACCGCGGCAAGCCTGGCCGACTGGCGGCAGGCCGGCGCCGGGAACTTCTCACTCCTGCCCGACGGCACCATGCGCAGCTCCGGCGGCATGGGCATGCTGTGGTACGCCAAGCAGGAGCTCGGGGACTTCTCGGTCAGGCTCCAGTTCCGGGACATCGCCCCGGGCACCGGCAGTGCCAACAGCGGGGTCTTCACCCGGTTCCCGGACCCGAGGACACCGCTGGCCGACCGCCCGGCCGGCAGTTGTGGGACGGTCGGCTCGGCCCGCACCGCCCCCGAGTGGGTCGCGATCTACTGTGGTCAGGAGATCCAGATCTACGACGGGGCCACGGGCGAGGTCCAGAAGACCGGCTCGGTGTACAACTTCAAGCCGGTGGGCCTGGACAAGGCGGGGGTGACCCCGAAGGGCCAGTGGAACGACTACGAGGTCCGCGTTGTCGGGCAGCACTACACGATCATCCGCAACGGCGTGGTGATCAACGAGTTCGACAACACGCCCGGCAAGTCGTCGTCCCGTGCGGGTGACCCGCCCACGGACCTGCGTCAGTTCCTCAGCGGGTACGTCGGGTTGCAGAACCACGGCAACAACGACCTGATCGAGTTCCGCAACATCCGGGTACGAACCCTGTAGCCGGACAGCAGTAGGTGCCGGGCCCGGGGCTGTCGCCCCGGGCCCGGCTCTTCTTTGTCCCGCTTCCGCGCCGGTCGGCTCGAAGCGTGCGAGCGGTCAGCCCAGTTGGGTGTCCAGCCACCGCAGGACGTCGGGGGTCACGGGGTCGGTGCTGTCGGCGAACTCCTCGTGCCTCTTCAGGAACTTGGCCACGTACGGGCAGACGGGCACGATCCGCTTCCCGGACTCGCGTACGTCGGTGAGCGCCTCCTGGACCAGTAGGGAGGCGAGGCCCTGTCCGGCGAAGGCGTCGTCGATCTCGGTGTGGTAGAAGACGCGCTGTTCACCGCGGTCGCGGTAGGCGGTCAGTCCGGCACGCTTGCCGTCGACCAGGATTTCGTAGCGGTGCTTTGCGTCTGCCCGCTGGACGGTCGGAGCGGTGGAAGGCTGGCTCATCGGGTGCCTCTCGGATGGGGTCGGTGACACGTCGAACGGATCAGTGGCGCGGTGGATTCCCGCGCGGCGTGATGACGGCGTTGGGCAGCGCGGGGGCGGGAAGCCGGTCCCCCGGGTATCCCTCGACGGCGCCGAAGCGATCGGAGGAGTTCTGCCACTCGTCCCGGGCCTTGACGATGTCCTCGTGGCTGCGCCCGATGAAGTTCCACCACATGACGATCTCCTCCTCGAACGGCGTTCCGCCGAGCAGGACCGTCCGTGCGATGTCGTCCGACTCGTTCGTCAGCGTCAGCGTGTCGACGCCCGGGTGGGCGTAGCCCATCTCGGCGGGAGCCACCAGGGTGCCGGCCAGGCGCACCTCTCCCTGGTCGACCAGGAGGCCGTGCTCGAAGCCGGGGTCCACGGGGAGCGTGAGGGCCGCGCGCGGCTGGAGGACGATCTCGGCGCCGAGCAGGGGTGTGAAGGTCCGCACCGGGGAGGCGTGGCCGGCGAGGGAGCCCAGGAAGACCCTGATCTCGGCCCCGTCGATCCGCGCGGTCTCGGGTGCGTAGTGCTGGAAGTCCCGTGCGGCGTCGCGGTGCTCCTCCGGCAGCGCCACCCACAGCTGGACGCCGTGCAGGACTGTGGTCCGCGGGGTGGAGACCTCCGAGTGGCAGATGCCGTATCCGCCGGTCATGAGGTTCAGCTCGCCGGGCCGTACGTAGGCGTGGCTGCCCAGGCTGTCCCGGTGCTCGATCTCCCCGCTGAACAGCCAGCTCACCGTCTGGAGCCCGGTGTGCGGATGCGGGGCGACGTCCATGCCGCCCGTCACCGAGACGTCGTCGGGGCCGTAGTGGTCGGCGAAGCACCAGGCACCGATCAGGGTCCGGGCGCGCTGCGGCAGGGTCCGCCGCACGGTCATCGCCCGGGGGCCGCCGAGGGGCACGTCACGCGCGGTCAGGACGTCGATCCGGGCCGCCTCGGTCGGCCGCTCGCCGTCCGCCGGCCCGCCGCAGCGCACTTCCATGGGTTTCGTCTCGGCGTTGCTCACCGTGGACCGCCTCCCTCAAGAATCGTTTTACATTCAACTATCATGCCGTGATAATAGGTCGGACGACACCGGCAGGTACACACCACGCGACAAGGGGGCCGCACAGGCCCCGGAGGAGTCCCAGGTTGAGCACCCACACGACGGAGTCCGCGACCCAACGGATCTTCATCGACAAGCAGAGCCCCATCGCCTACCACGCGCTCGTCCAGACCGCGGAAGCGGTCCGTACGGTCACCGCCGAGGCGGGGCTCGACCGGACGCTCGTGGAACTGGTCAACCTGCGCGTGTCGCAGATCAACGGCTGCGCCTACTGCCTCAACGTACACACCAGGGCGGCCGTGCGGGCCGGCGAGACCACACAGCGGATCGGGGTGCTGGCGGCCTGGCGGGACACCGAACTGTTCACCCCCGACGAGCGCGCGGCGCTCGCGCTCGCGGAGGCGACCACCGACCCCGGTGACGCGGCCCTTCAGGAGGCCGCGTACGACACGGCCCGCGAGGTGCTCACCGACGACCAGATCTCCGCCGTGATCTGGGCGGCGGTCACCATCAACGCGTTCAACCGGGTCTCGATCATGAGCAAGCATCCGGTACGGCCGCAGTAGACGGCCCCTGGCCGGGGCGGCTCAGCGGTGCCGCAGGTATTCCGCCCCCAGCGCGCGCAACCGGTCGTGGACCCCTGTGTAGGCGCGGGCGCCGCCGAGGATCCGCTTGGGCAGCTTGGCGACCATCGTGTACTGGGTGTCGCATACGTTCGCCGCCGGTGCCAGCCCGGCCTGGCTGACCAACTGGTAGGCGTCCAGCTGGTCGAGTCCCAGCAGATCCGCCGTCCACTGCACCAGGTCGTGCTGGCTGATCCGGAAGGCGTCCTCCAGCGGGCGCGCGTGGCCCGTGCTCAGCAGGAAGTCGTCGTTCTCCAGCCGCGGCACCGCGGGCGCGCCGCCCTTGACGAGATCCACGGCCACGACCGTGTTCATGGCGGTCTCCACCGCGGTTCCGCACACCTCGCCCTCACCCTGCCGGGCGTGGCCGTCCCCGATGGCGAGCATCGCGCCCTCGACGTTGACCCCGAAGTACGCGGTGGTTCCGGCGCGCAACTCCGGCGTGTCCATGTTGCCGCCGTGCACACCCGGCGAGATGGACATCAACCGTTCGCCCGCGGCGGGGGCGACGCCGACCGTGCCGTGCATCGGATCCAGCGGCAGATCCACCGCGAAGTCGCTTCGGCGGGCCTCGAACCGGCAGGTGCCGGCCTTGGCGTCGATGGCGTAGAGCCAGACCCGTTCCTCCAGCGCCGGATGCAGCATGGCGGTGGCGTGGGTGGCGGTCAGCGCGCCGAAGTGCGGGAAGGTGCTGGACACGCCCCAGTCACGGGCCGGGGAGATGTCCACGAAGTGCACCGCCAGCGCGTCGCCCGGTTCGGCGCCGGCGACGGCGATGGGACCGGTGACCGGGTTCAGGTAGGGGAAGGAGCACACCTGGCTGGGCAGGTCGGCCGTTCCGCGTACCCGGCCGCCGAAGCAGTCCTCGGTGGTCAGCTCCACGATGCTGCCGGGCCGCACCGTCACGACGGGCGACCCGCCGCCGAAGGAGTAGGCGTACCGGTCCGGGTCCGTGGGGATGCTGATCACCTGGGCGAACGTGTTCAATGTTTCTCCTTGCCTGCGGGGAATACGGGATGCGGCGTGCGCGTGCGGTGTCTATCCGTTGCGCGGCGGTGTCCCCGCCGGCTCGTCCGTGGCCTCCATGGCGGCCAGGCGCGGTCGGCGGCCGGTCAGCAGCAGCCCGGCCAGGACCACTACACCCGCACCCAGCCAGACGAACCCCAGTCGCTGCGCGGCGATGTTGGCGTTCACCACGACGTAGGCCAGGATCGCGAAGCCGATGCCGGGCGCGATCAGATGCCGCCAGTAGTCACGGCTGCGTCGGCGGATCAGGTAGTGGACGACCACGGACGCGTGCAGGACCAGGAAGGTCGTCAGCGCACCGAAGTTGATCAGAGTGCTCAGCAGAGTCACGCCGTCGTCGCGGGAGTTCATGTAGAGGCCCAGCACCAGCGAGACGGCGGCCGTGAGCAGAGTCGCGTTGACCGGAACCCGGTGCCGCGGGTGAACCCTGGCCAGGAAAGAGGGCAGTTGCCGGTCCCGTGCCATCGCGAACAGCAGGCGGGAGGTGGCGGCCTGGGCCACCAGCGAATTGGCGAAGCCCCAGGCCACGGCGGTGGCCGCGGCGGTCAGGGTGGCCAGCCACTCGCCGGAGGCCACGCGGGCCGCGTCGTAGAAGGCGGTGCCGTCGGGGTCGCCCTGGTCGATGAGCTTGTCCGGGTCGGGCACCAGCAGGGAGGCCAGCCACGTCTGGACGATGAACAGGGCGCCGGCCAGCAGCAGAGCCGCCACCATCGAACGACCGATGGCACGGGCGGATTCCTTGTTCTCCTCGGCCAGCATCGAGATGCCGTCGAACCCGAGGAAACTCAGCACGGCGATGGAGACGGCGCCGAAGACCAGCCCCCAGGAGAAGGTTCCGCCGTTGTAGACCGTGGTGAAGTCGAACCCGCGACCCTTGCCCTGGGCGAGCGCGATCACGCCGATCACCACGAAGACGGCCAGCACGACGAGTTCGGCCAGCAGCATCACCTTGTTGACCCGCGCGGTCATCTGGATGCCCGCGTAGTTGACCGCGGTGTTGAGCACTACGAAGCCCAGCAGCCAAAGCCACACCGGGACGGCCGGGACCAGCGAGTTCATGGCGATCCCAGCGATCAGGTACAGCAGTCCGGGCACCAGCACGTAGTCGAGCAGGATCATCCAGCCGGAGAGGAACCCGACGGGAGCCGCGATGCCCCGTCCGGCATACGCGTAGACCGAGCCGGACATGGGGAACGCCCGGGCCATCTGCGCGTACGACAGCGCGGTCAACATCATCGCCACCATGCCGATCGCGTAGGTCAGCGCCACCATGCCGCCGGAGCCCTGGAAGACGCTGCCGAAGATCCCGAAGGGCGCGATGGGCACCATGAACACCAGGCCGTAGACCAGCAGGTCGCGGAAGGTCAGGGAGCGGTGGAGTTCTTGCCTGTAGCCGTAGTTCTGGAGCGAGTCGGGAGGCGGATGTTCGGCCATCGCGTTCTCCTCACTGCTGGGTGCCGGAACTGCGGAGGAGAGCGTAGAGCCAGAGGACGGAAGCGTTCCGGTGAGGTCGGGCCGGGCGCCACTCGTTCCCCAAGAATGATCAAGGGGCCTTTTCAGATGTCTTCTGAAAAGGCCCCTGACCTGCGACTCCGTAAAGTCGGGACGACAGGATTTGAACCTGCGACCCCTTGACCCCCAGTCAAGTGCGCTACCAAGCTGCGCCACGTCCCGGTGCGTTCGTGCGGAGATCCGCCCGAACGCGCAGGTGAACCTTACCTTACGCGGGCGGGTGCGGCCGTTTTCCGGCTATCCCCCGGCGCCCGTGTAGGCGGCGGTGGTGCGGTCGGCGGCCTCGCGTGCGCGGGCCGGGTCCTCGCCGCTCGCGACGTTGGCCGCGTACCACCCCTCGCTGCTCGCGGCGACGAATCGGCGGCCCTCCTCGGAGCCCACCCAGGCCATGGCCTCGCGGGAGTCGACGGGAGCGCCGCTCGCCAGATGGCGGGTCAGGCCGATGAGCATCATGTCCCAGCCGACCCCGACCGCGCCGGGGCCGAACTCGCCCCACTTGGTGTCGTCGACGTGGAAGAGGTGGTCCAGCTCGAAGCGGGTGCCGCCGCCGTCCAGCGCGGTCAGGCGCAGCTCGATCCAACTGGTCTCGCCGCCGTACTCCCAGGTCGCGGCGAAGCCCTTGGGCGGGTCGCAGCGTTCGATCGTGCCGCCGGCGTTGCCCTCGAGTTGGTAGTGGCCGCCCAGGCGGAGTTCACCGGTGACGGGGAGGAACCAGCGCGGGATGCGCTCGGGGTTGGTGCAGGCGTCCCAGACGTCGTCGAGCGGGGCGCCGTAGGACTGGCTCACGGTGACCACACGGGCCTCGGCCGCCTTGAAGACGCGGCGGCCGACCCGGCGGTCGACGGCGTTGATCTGATGGGTCACGTCGATCATGGGGTGCTCCTCGGAGGGTCGTCGGCACCGCGCAGCCGGCGTTCGCGCCTGCCGCGGGCCAGCTCGGTGGCCAGCGCGTCCAGGGGCTGGGCCCAGAAGCCGCGGAACCGGTCGAGCCAGGCGTCGACGTCCTTGAGCGGTGCGGAGTTCACCGCGTACAGCCGTCGGGCGCCCTCGGGGCGGACGGTCGCGAAACCGTTCTCCCGCAGCACCTTCAGATGCTGCGACACCGCGGGCTGCGAGATCCCGAACTCCGCCGTGACGGCCTCGCAGACGGCGCCGGAGGTCTTCTCGCCGCCGGCGAGCAGTTCCAGTATCCGCCGCCGGACGGGGTCGCCGAGGACGTCGAACGCGTGCATGGCCGCCAACGTATCACCCACCACTTATATAAGTCATCACTGATACGCCGTCCGATGCGCACCTGGGGCCCCGCACACCCTCAGCGGGTGCGCCGGGTCGCCTCGGCGGCCTCGTGTTCACCCTCGACGTCCTTGGCGTGGACGAGGAAGTCGTCGACCATGCGGTGGAAGAGCGACGCGAGGCGGCGCAGGTCCTCCGGGGACCAGTCGGCCAGGGCGAGCTGCATACCGCGAGCCCCGACCTCACGGATGCGGGAGATGGCGTCCCTGCCGAGGCCGGTGAGCTGGATGCGCTGGGCACGGCGGTCGTCGGGGTCGGGAATCCGGATCACATGACCGGACCGCTCCAACTGCTGCACCGTGCGCGTGACATGGGAGGCCTCCACGCCCAGGCGGTTGGCCAGCTCCCCCGGCCGCTGCGGCTCACAGTCGGCGATCTGGCGCAGCAGGGCGACCGCCGCCCGGTCCAGCGGCACCCCGGCCAGGCTCATCAGCCTCTCGTGCTGCCGGGCCCGCGTCCCCAGATAGGTGATGCGCATCAGGGCGCGCTCGATCTCGGCCACTTCGGGCGAGACGGGTCCGGTGGGCAACGGTGGAGTGACCATACCGACAACTTTACCATATCATTGCGTTACTCAAGCAATTTGCTGTGAACCGGAGCACGGTACGGCGATGCGCGCGCGGAGCCGTCTCCCCGGCCGGCCACACCCCGGGTCTCGTCCCCGGGGACGGCGGGGACGTCCCAGGGGACGCGGGGACGGCATCGCGGAGGCGTGGCGCGGAAACGCTGGGCGGCATGCGATCACGACGCGTGGTCGCAGGAACGAAAGCCCGGAGGTTTCCATGATCCGACGGACCCTCACCAGCGGCGTGCTGGCCACGGTCGCGGCACTCGCGCTCGTGCCCACGGCGGCCGACGCCGCCCCGGTCGGCCCCGGCTCACGCCCGGCCGTGTCGGCGGTCGCCCCGCACCTGCTCCCCTCGATGCCGCCCGAGCCCGCCCAGCAGTCGCACCATGTCAACCGGTGGGCGACGCACCACCGTTCGATCCACTCCCTCGGACGTGTGGTCACACACCGCCGGGCACTGAACGTCCGCTCCGGCCCCAGCACCCGGTACCGGGTGGTCGGCGTCCGGCACGCACACCGCCTGGTGGCGCTGAAGTGCCGGACGCGCGGGTCCTGGGTGGGCGGCACGCGACAGTGGTACCGCCTCGCGCACGCACGGGGTTACGTCTCCGCGCGCTACGTGCGGGTCCGGCACACTCTGCCGTGGTGCTGACGCGCCGTCACGCGCGTACGCGGTGACCGGCCGGGCCCGTCCAGGAGCAGCGTGCTCCCGGACGGGCCGTCGGCTCGATGTGTGTCGGTGCCCTCAGCCCGGGAAACCATCCCGACAACCGGGGCGAAACGCCCAAAGCGGGAATGGAGTCGGGAGCAGCAGCATGCGGCAACCCCAAGGAACGGCAGCGTCACCCGGGCAGTTGACGACAGCCCTGCGCGAGCTGCGGGACCGTACGGGTCTGAGCCTGGCCGCCCTGGCCGCGCGCACTCCGTACAGCAAGTCCGCCTGGCACCGCTATCTGACCGGGGCCAAGCACCCTCCCCGCTCGGCCGTGGAGGCGCTCGCCCGGCTCGCGGGCGCCGATCCAGTCCCGGCGCTGGCCCTGTGGGACGCCGTCGGCGAGTGCTCTTCCGCGGCCGCCGAGCCCGGCTCCGGGCCTGATTCCGATCCCGGACCCGAGCCCGAACCCAGACCCGAGCCCAGACCCGAGCCCGTCCCCCGGCCCGAGTCCGAGTGCGAGTCCGAGCCGGCCGATCCGCCCAGGACGCGGGTGGGATGCCTGCCGCTGCTGACGGCTCTCACCCTGCCCGCCGCGGTCACCGCGGTGGCCGCGGTCCTCCTCACACCGTCCCCCGGCAAGCCACCGGGCGCCCGGGTGATGATGACGTCGCCACGCTGCCACGGCGCCTCCTGTCAGGGCGAGTTGCCCGATGCCTCGGCCTGCGCCGGGGACGCGCGCACCCAGAGCGCCGTGGCCGGCTCGACGTACACCGTGCGGCTGCGGTACTCGTCCTCCTGCCGTACCGCCTGGTCCCAGGTGCAGGTACGGGGCGCGGTCGCCCGGGAGATCTCCGTACGGATGGGCGGGAACGTCCTGTCCGCCACCTATGCCGCCGACGACACCAGCGGCGACACGAGCCCCATGCTCAGCGTCTCCTCCCCACGGGGTGTGGAGGCCTGCGCCGAGGTCGAGGGGAAGTTGGCCTGCACCGGCCTGGACCCCGACGCGCCGGACCACCCGTGACGCCCCCGGGGAGGGCGGGAGTGTCAGCTCGCGGCCAGGAGGTCCTGGCGGGGGCTGCTCTGCGCGGGGTTCCTCGGGGCGCGCGGGGTTCCTCGGGGCGCGCAGGCCTGCGATTCCGATGAAGACCATGGAGGAGACACCGGCCAGGGCGAAGGCCGTGAAGCCCCGGTCGTCGCGGTCGGCGGCCAGCAACCGGCCGCCGAGCCAGGGACCGAAGACGGCACCGAAGCGGCCCATGCCGGAGGTCCAGCCGACGGCGGTGGCGCGGTTTCCGGCGTTGGAGCGGATGGAGACCGTGGCGTAGATCGCGGTGGGCAGCAGACCGCCGGGGCCGACGCCCGCGATGGTCCGGCCGAGGCCGAACACCGCGACGCTGCCGGAGACCGCGCACAGGCCGGAGGCCAGGGAGACCTCATACATGCCGGGCTTCCCGCCGGATGCGACGAAGTGTCCTCGGGCCGGGGCCGATCCCCCACACTCTGTCGGCCATCCCGTGCCGTCCGCCCCGGCTAGGGTCACGGCATGACGCACAGTTTTGTTCTGCACGTTCCCGACGCCGACCTCGTGCCCGAGCCGCTCGAGCCGGAGCAGATCGTCTCCGGGACGCCCGAGGTGACCGGCAAGGTGGTCTGGGAGTCGGCCGACGGCCGGCAGATCCGCGGGATCTGGCAGATCACCCCCGGGGTCGTCACCGACACCGAGGCGGACGAGTTGTTCGTGGTGATCAGCGGCTCGGCGACCATCGAGGTCGAGGGCGGGCCGACCCTGCGCGTCGGCCCCGGCGACATGGCGGTGCTGCGCGAGGGCGACCGCACGACGTGGACGGTGCACGAGACGCTGCGCAAGGCGTACGCGATCAACCTGTGAGGCCCGCCGCGGGGTTCAGCCGGCCACCGGGTGCGGCGGCATGTTGTACGGGGTCACCACCTGGATCGCCGACGGAAGCGTCGGTCCGGCGGGCGGCAGGGCGCCGTGGGCCCGCATCACCAGGTGGCAGGCCTCCCGCATGTCCTGCCGCAGGTCGTGGTGGAGCACGGCGGACAGGCGGTGCTCGCGCAGCAGGCGGGTGTTGTCCTGGTCGAGGTCGTGCGCGATGAACACCGCGCACTCGCGGCCGAGGTCCGCGAAGGCCCGCAGGGTGGCGATGTTGCCGCCGCCGATCGAGTAGACCGCGCGGATCTCCGGGTCGCGTTCCAGGGCGGCCCGCACGAGGTCGTACTGCGTGGCGTCCAGGCCCTGCCCCTCGGCGATCTCCACCAGCGCCCGCCGGGGGTGGCGGGCGCGCATGGCGCCGCGGAAGCCCATCTCGCGTTCCTCCTCGTTGCGGAAGAAACCGCTGCTGAGGCTGGTGAGCACATTGCCCGGCCGGTCGCCGAGCCACTGGCCCATCAAGTACGCGGCCGTCGCGCCCGCCGCCCGGTTGTCGCTGCCGACGTAGCCGAGCCGGGCGCTGGCGGGCAGGTCGGTGACCAGGGTGACGACCGGGATGCCGGCCGCCACCAGCCGGCCGACCGCTGCGGTGACCTCGGGGACGTCCGGGGCCTTGAGGATCACGCCCTGCGAGCCGCGCCGCGCGATCCGGTCGAGTACGGCGATCTGCTCGCGCACCGGACCGGTCTCGCGGAAGTGGAAGCGGCAGCGCACCACGGCCGGGTGCAGGGAGGGCAGTTCGGCCTCCAGGGCGGTCCGTACGGCGGTGCTGAACCGCTCGGGCGCCTGCATCACGATGTCGACCATGAAGGTGCGGCCCACCAGCCGGACCTGGGTGCGCTGCCGGTCGAGGTCGGCGATGGCCCGGCGCACCTCCCGCGCGGTGCTCTCCCGCACCCCGCCGCGGCCGTTGAGCACCCGGTCGACGGTGGCCTCGCTCAGCCCTGCCTGACGTGCTATCTCGCGGATCGGGAAGGGGTGACCCATGCGCAGGCTCCTTGGGTGGGTCCCTGAGGGGTTTTTGATGGCTTGCTGCTGGTTGTTCGAGGTGTTTGTACTGACAAGAATGGCAGGACGCGACGGCCCTCGTGACCGGGTCCGCCGACGACCGGGTCCGGGACCGAGTCCGCCCGTCACGGTCCCCGAGTCCGCCCATGACCGTCCCCGTCACCGAGCCCGACGACCGTTCCCGTGGCCGCGTCGCCCGACGACCGAAAGGACGACGATGTCCTCCACCCCCGTACACCGCCGCGTCCGGCTGTCCGAGCAGGACTGCGACCTCGACTCCTTCCGCGCGCTCGTCGAGCGAGCGACCGATGCCGCCCGCTATCCGCACGCCTCGTCGGTGGACCGCAACGTCCTCGTCTACGACGCCGAGCGGCTGCGCGGGCCCGCCGACCCCGCCGCCCGCGACGCCCTGCGGGCCGAACTGGTCCGCGCCCTGGACGAGGGCCCCGGCATCGTGGTGTTCCGGGGCGCCTTCCCCGACACCGCGGTGGTCGACCGGGCCACCGCCGTCTTCCGCGCCCTGATCGCCGAGCAGCGCGCCTCGGGCGCGGGCGCCGGGGACCACTTCGCCAGGCCGGGCGCCAACGACCGGGTGTGGAACGCCCTGGAGAAGGCGGCGCTGCACGATCCGGAGGCGTTCGCCGACTACTACGCGAACGACGTCCTCGCGCTGGTCGGCGAGGCCTGGCTGGGCCCCGGCTACCAGGTCACCTCGCAGATCAACGTGGTCAACCCGGGCGGCGCGGCCCAGACCGTGCACCGTGACTACCACCTGGGCTTCCTGGCCAACGAGGTGGCCGCCGCCTACCCGGCGCACGTCCACCGGCTCTCCCCCGTGCTGACCCTCCAGGGCGCGGTCGCGCACTGCGACATGCCCGTGGAGTCGGGTCCGACGATGTACCTGCCGTACTCGCAGCGGTACGAGCCGGGGTACCTCGCCTGGCGACTGCCCGCGTTCCAGGCCTACTTCGAGGACCACCACGTGCAACTGCCGCTGGCCAAGGGGGACGCCGTGTTCTTCAACCCGGCGCTCTTCCACGCCGCAGGGACGAACCGGTCGGCGGACATCCACCGCATGGCCAACCTGCTCCAGGTCTCCTCCGCCTTCGGGCGCGCGATGGAGACCGTGGACCGCGAGGCCGTCGCGGGCGCCGTCTTCCCGGTGCTGCTCAAGCGCAAGGCGGAGGGCGCCGACACCGCATGGCTGGACCGCGTCGTCGCCGCGAGCGCCGAAGGCTACCCGTTCCCGACCAACCTCGACAGCGATCCGCCGGTCGACGGGCTGGCCCCGCCCTCGCAGGCGGACCTCGTACGGCGGGCGGTGCGCGAGCAGTGGACACCGGACGCGCTCCGCGCGGAGCTGCGGGCCGGTGGCGAGCGACGCGAGAGCTGAGGAAAGCCATGGGACTTCTCGATGGAACCGCGGACGGGCTGCTGCACGGCAAGGTCGCCCTCGTCAACGGCGGCAGCCAGGGCGTGGGGGCCGCGATCGCGCGGGCCGCCGTCCGCGAGGGCGCCGTGGTCGCCGTGACCGGGCGGCGGACCGAGCCGGGCGAGGCCCTGGTGGCGGAGCTGACGGCCGCCGGGGGCAAGGCGATGTTCGTCCGGGCCGACCTGGCCGACGCGGAGCAGGCCAAGGGGTCGGTGGCGCGGGTGGTCTCCGCGTACGGACGGATCGACTGCCTGGTGAACTCCGCGGGGCTGACCTCGCGCGGCACGCTCCTCGACACCACGCCCGAGCTGTTCGACGCGCACATCGCGGTCAACCTCAAGGGGCCGTTCTTCGCGATGCAGGCGGCGGTGGCCGACATGGTGGCCCGTGGGGCGCCGGGCACGGTCGTCAACATCATCACGTCCTCGGCGCACGGCGGGCAGCCGTTCCTGGCGCCGTACGTCGCCGCCAAGGCCGGCCTGGCCGGGCTCACCCGCAACGCCGCGCACGCCCACCGCTTCGACCGGGTGCGGATCAACGGCCTGAACATCGGCTGGACCGCGACCGAGGGCGAGGACGCCACCCAGCGTGCCTTCCACGGCGCCGGTGACGACTGGCGGGAGCGGGCCGGGGAGCTGCTGCCGATGGGCAGGCTCGGCCGGCCCGACGAGATCGCCGACTTCGTGGTCCTGCTGCTGTCCGAGCGGTCCGGGGTGGTCACCGGTTCCGTGATCGACTGGGACCAGAACGTGCTCGGCGGACTGGACTGACCTACTGCCGCACCAAGCGCGCGACCACGCACCACCCACGCACGACCCACGCACCCAAGGAGCATCAGCCCCCATGCGTATCGGAATCCTCGGCCTCGGCCGGATCGGCGCCTTCCACGCCGAGACCCTCTCCGGACTCGACACGGTCGAGTCGCTCGTCCTCGCCGACCTGTTCACGGACGCCGCCAAGGCCGCCGCCGAGCGGTTCGGAGCCGAGGTGGCCGACTCGGCCGAGGCGGTGCTGGCCGCCGGAGTGGACGGCGTCGTGGTGGCCGCCGCGACCGACGCCCACCCGGCGCTGATCCTCGCCGCCGTCGACGCCGGTGTCCCCGTCTTCTGCGAGAAGCCGGTGGCCCGCACCATGCCCGAGGGCGTCGAGGTCCTCAAGGCGGTCCAGGGCAGCGGTGTGCCCGTGCAGATCGGCTACAACCGCCGCTTCGACGCCGGATTCGCCGCTGCCCGGGCTGCCGTGCGGGCGGGCGAGCTGGGCAGGCTGCACACCGTGCGGTCCACCACGCTCGACCCGGCGCCGCCGCCGGCCGCGTACATCGCCGCCTCCGGCGGGATCTTCCGGGACTGTTCGGTGCACGACTTCGACATCATCCGCTGGGTGACCGGGCGGGAGGTGACCGAGGTGTACGCCGTCGGCGGCAACCGGGGTGCCGACTACATCAGGGAGGCGGGCGACGCCGACACCACCGGGGCGGTGCTCACCCTGGACGACGGCACGATCGCGGTGGTCTCCAACAGCCGCCACAACGCCCGCGGTTACGACGTCCGTATGGAGCTGCACGGCTTCGAGGACTCGATCGCCGTCGGCCTGGACGACAAGCTGCCGCTGCGCTCCGTCGAACCCGGGGTGACCTTCCCCGCCGGCACGCCGCACGACTTCTTCATGGACCGCTTCACCGCCGCCTACCGCGCCGAACTCACCGCGTTCACCGAGGTCGTGGCCGGCCGGCTCCCCTCCCCGTGCACGGTCGCCGACGCCCTGGAGGCCGGCTGGATCGCCGAGGCCTGCACCCTGTCCCTCCACGAACACCGCCCGGTACGCATCGACGAGGTACGAACCGCCTGACCCACCGACGCAAGACCGGCAACGCGGCCCCTACGGGCCACGCGACCTACTCAGCGGGCCCGCGTCGTCAGGGCTGCGGGCCCGCCCCCGCGAGTGTGGCGCGTTCGCGGGCTGTGCGGACTGTTGTCGTGAGGGTGGTGATGTCGTAGGCGCCGTGGTGGCGGCGGCCGTTGACGAAGAAGGTGGGGGTGCCGGAGACGGCGCTGAGGTCGGCCGACTCCACGTCGTCGGCCACCCGCTGCGCGCCCGTCCGCTCCCGCAGGTCCCGGCGGAAGCGCTCCACGTCGAGGCCGATCTGCTCGGCGTAGCGCAGGAGGTCCTTGGGGCTCAGGTCACCCTGGTGGCTGATCAGGACGTCGTGCAGCTCCCAGAAGCGGCCCTGGCGGGCGGCGCCCTCCGCGGCCTCGGCGGCGAGCTGCGCGTTCGGGTGGACGTCGGTCAGCGGCAGGTGCCGCCAGACGTAGCGCACGTCGTCGCCGAAGTCGGCGAGCAGTTCCCGCACGACCGGCTCGGCGAGTCCGCAGTACGGGCACTCGTAGTCGCCGTACTCGACCAGGGTCACCGGGGCGTCCAGCGGCCCGCGGACGTGGTCGCGCTCGGGGTCGACGGGCTCGCCGAGATCGACGATGGCCCGGCCCCGGCCCAGCAGCGCGCGGACCCGGCGGCGCGGGGGCAGCAGGGAGAGGACGCCAGTCACCAGCCAGGTGACGGCGAAGGAGCACAGGACGGTCGCCAGGATGCCGATCTTCGCCTCCTCCAGCCGGGTCCCGCGGAAGGCGAGGGTGGCGATCAGCAAGGACACCGTGAAGCCCACCCCGGCCAGGCCACCGCCCGCGGTGATGGCGCCCCAGCCGATCGGCGGGCGCAGCCGGCCGCGGCTCAGCCGCACGGCGAGCCAGGTGGAGCCGACGATGCCGATCGGCTTGCCGACGACGTAGCCGAGCAGGATGCCGACGGTGACGGGTGAGGTGAACGCGTCCGCGAGCCGGGCCGCGCCGAGCGGCAGACCGGCGTTGGCCAGCGCGAACAGCGGCACGATCAGATAGCTGGTCCAGGGGTGGAGCATGCGCTGAAGCCGCTCGTTGGGCGACAGCGCGGTGGCCAGGCCCCGGCGCAGGGTGCGTTCCAGCTCGGGGGTGGGCTGCTCGCGGAAGCGCCGGAAGAGCCGGCTGGCGCGTTCCAGGGCGTGCCGCTGGGCCGGGTGGGCGTAGGTGAGCAGGCCCATGACCAGTCCGCTGACCACCGGGTCGACGCCGGAGCGCAGCAGCGCGCCCCACAGGACCAGGGCGACGAGCGCGTGCACGACGGAGATCCGCACGCCGGCCAGACGCAGTGCGATCAGCACGGCGAGGACGCCGAACGCGGTGAGCAGCGCGGGCACGTACAGGGTCCCGCTGTAGGCGAAGGCGATGACGGCGAGGGCGAGGAAGTCGTCGGCGACCGTGACGCCGAGCAGGAAGACGCGCAGACCGCCGGGCAGCCGGGAGCCGAAGACGGCGAGAATGCCGAGCGCGAACGCCGTGTCGGTGGACATCGCCGCGCCCCACCCCCGTGCGGTGGCGTGGCCCGCGTTGAGGACCAGGTAGATCGCCACGGGTACGGCCATGCCGCTGATCCCGGCGACCGCCGAGAGCGCGAGCCGCCTGCGCTCTCTCAGCTCCCCGATGTCGAACTCCCGGCGGGCCTCCAGGCCGACGACGAAGAAGAACAGCGCCATCAGCCCGCTGTTGATCCACTCCCGCAGTCCCAGCGAGACCCCGGTCGAGCCGACCATGAACGACACGTGGGTGCGCCAGAACGACTCGTAGGCTCCGGGCGAGACGTTGGCCCATACCAGCGCGGCGACCGCGGCGGCGAGCAGCACGGCGGCGCTGCCGGTCTCGGTGCGCAGGAAGGTGCGCAGCGGTCCGCGCGCGCCGGCGCCGCAGGCGGTCTGCCCGCTCATGGGCGGCTGTTCCGGAGGTGCGGTCGAAGCCCGGGACACGTCGTCAGTCCACGGAGCGGCCGGTCACCGGGCGGCTGCCCGGACCGGCAGGTCGAAGACGTGTCCCGGGGTGACGATCTTCGTGATCGCCTCGCCGAGCAGGGTGCTGGGCTCGGTCCCCTTGTCGTCGATGTCGCTGTTCAGCAGCAGGACGAGAGTCGTCCGCGCCGAGGGGAGGTAGACCGTGAGGGACTCGTAGCCCGGCAGTGAGCCGTTGTGGCCGATCCAGCCCCGCACGTCGAAGATGCCGAGGCCGTATCCGGCGCCGGGGACCGAGGTCGGGGGTGTGGTGAGCCGCTGTTTCTGGGAGGCGGCGCTGATGAGCCTGGTGCCGTCGGGCAGGACGCCCGTGGCGAGGGTGCGCGCCCATACGCGCAGGTCGTCGAGGTTGGAGACCATCGCTCCGGCCGCCCAGCCCCAGGAGGGGTTCCAGTCGGCCGCGTCCCGCACCTCGCCGTCGGCCGTCTGGTTCGTGTAGCCCTGCGCGTGCGGCCGGGGGAACTGCGCCCCGGCCGGGAAGAAGGTCTGGTCGAGCCCGGCCGGCCGCAGCACATGGGTGCCGACGTAGTCCGCGAGCTGTCGGCCGCTCGCCTTCTGGACGACCAGGCCCAGCAGGATGAGGTTGGTGTTGCTGTAGTCGAACTTCCGGCCCGGCGGGAAGAGCACGGGGTGGTCGAAGGCGTACGCGAGCAGCTGCTTCGGAGTGAAGGGCCGGCGCGGATCCGAGGTCAGCGCCTTGCGAAAGCCCGCGTCGGACGTGTAGTCGGGCAGTCCGCTGCGCATCCCGGCGAGCTGCCGCAGGGTGATCCTGTCCCCGTTCGGCACGCCGGCGACGTACTTGTCGACGGGGTCGTCCAGACCCACCTTGTGCCGGTCCACCAGATGCAGCAGCGCCGTCACGGTGAAGGTCTTGGTCTCGCTGCCGATCCGCATGTACAGGTCGGGCGACATCTTCCGCCCGGTGCTCCTGTCGGCGACGCCGAAGGACTTGACGTACTGCCCCTGGTCCGGTGTCCACAGCCCCACGGTCACCCCGGGCACCCCCGCCTGCCGCATGACGCGCAGCACGGCCTGGTCGAGTTGCCGGACCACGTCGGGACTCAGTCTCCGCACCCCGGTCGGGGACAGCCCCGGAGGCGCGGTGACGGAAACGGCGCCGGGGCGGACGTGGGGTCCGGCGGAGGCGGTCCCGCCGGCGAGCGGCACCACGAGGACTCCGACGGCGGTCGCGGTGGCGACACCCCGTCGCAGTCGTGGACGTACGTGGGTCATGCGCCGGCTCCAAGCGCGTGGGAACGAGCCCGCGGCCGTCCCGGACGAGCAGGGGACGAGGGGACGCCGCGCGGTTCCGTCGGCGCACGCCGAGGGAACCGCGCGGCGGTTGACCCGCGCCGTCCCTCAGCTTAGGAGCGCCCCCGCGGCACCGCCTGTCGGCGACGGCCAGTGCTGTGGCCGGAAGGGTTTGCCGGGAAGCTCGCGGCGTCCGGTGCTGGGGGTACCTCCCACGCCGTTCAGGCAGTGGGGGAGCATCGCAAGGCGGAGCGTCGCCCGCGTACTGGATGTACTCGGGTGATGCGACAACTCGGCGTGGGGGTACCCCGGGCCGAAGGCTGGGGGAGTGCCGTGCCGGGCGTCGCGAGCCGGTGAACCTTTCCGGTCACAGCACTACGCGCCCCGCCACACGTTGGCGAAGGCCGCGTCCTCGATGGCCTTGCGCTGGCGGACGGCCTCCAGTTCCATCACCGCGTCGTGGACGGCGGCGAGGACGGTGAGGACCGCGTCGTCGGTGATGCCCGGCTCCGCCGCGGTCACCTCGTCGCGGATGCCGACGGCCGCGGCGAGGGTGAGCAGCACCGGCTCGTCGGCCGCCCAGCGGTAGCCCGCGCGGTTCCGCGCCTCGGTGTCGCTGAGGACCGAGCGGCCGCCCCGGAAGGGCAGCCAGCGGCTGCGTTCCCAGGTGACCTGGCCCTCCTGTTCCAGGGCGGTCAGATAGGCCCGCGCCAGGCCGCGCCCGCGCCGCCAGAGCCAGTCCTCCAGGGTTTCGTGCGGCACCTGGCGCACCAGCGAGGAGGCGGCCTCGTCCAGCAGCCGGTCGTCGAGCTCCGGCAGGGGCCGCGGCACGATCCGGTCGCCGTCCAGCTCCAGCACCTCGGCCCGCAGCAGGTCGTACGCCTCGGCGCCGGCCAGCGCCAGGGAGAGGTCCCCGCGCTCCAGCGACCGGCTGGGTTCCAGGCCCAGGGCGACGATCATCAGGTCACGCGCTGTGCTCATTACGCTCCCCGTCGAGGAGTTGCCCGCCACTGCGCCACCGGCACGCAGAACGCGACGTTTCGTGCTTCCCGTACGCCCCGACTGTAGCGCGGAGGAGAAGGCGCGCGGCGGGTGTCACCCGTACAGTGCCGGGCGTTCCGGCAGCTCCACCTCCACGCGGCCGCCCTCGGTCAGGGACCGGACGCCCGCCGCGCAGACCGCGGCGGCGGCGTAGCCGTCCCAGGCGGTGGGACCCGTGGCCGTGCCGTGGCGGACGGAGTCGATCCAGGCCCGCAGCTCGCGGTCGTAGGCGTCTTCGAAGCGTTCGAGGTAGTCCTGGGCGATGGTGCCGCCCCAGCGGCCCGCCGTCTGGGTGACCATGGCGTGGCCGTCGCCGACGCGGGCCGTGCCGCGCTCGCAGACGGCCTCGGCCTGGACCTGGTAGCCGAAGCCGCAGTTGACGAAGATCTCCGCGTCGGCGATGACGCCGCCGTCCGTCTCGAGGACGACGAACTGCGGGTCCTGGATGCCGTCGGGGGCGTCGTGGGACGGCGTGGGGCGCAGCACCGTCACCGCGGTGATCTCCTGGCCGAGCAGCCAGCGCGTCACGTCCATCTCGTGCACGAGCGAGTCGCTGATGAGCAGCTCGCTGGCCCCTCCGGGCGGGGCGGCCACGTTGCGGTGGCGGTGGTGCAGCAGCAGCGGGCGGCCCAGCCTGCCGGTCCGCAGGAGCTGTTCGAGCCGGAGGTATTCCGGGTCGTAGCGCCGCATGAAGCCCACCTGGATGCGCCGCCGGCCGAGCCGCTGCTCGGCTTCGAGCACGCGCAGGGCGGAGGCCGGGTCCGGGGTGAGGGGCTTCTCGCACAGGACGGGCAGGTCGTGGGCGAGAGCGGCGAGCAGCGCCTCCTCGTGGGCCGGGCTCGAAGAGGCCACGAGCACCGCGTCGACGTCGGCCGCGGCCAGCGCGGCGGCCGGGTCGGCGTACGCGGCGCAGCCGCCGGCGCGGGCCGCGACCGCCGAGGCGCGTTCCGCGTCGGCGTCCACGACGGCGCTCACCCGGGCCCCGCTGACGACCTCCTGGATCCGGCGGACATGGTCGGCACCCATCCGGCCCACGCCGATGACGGCGACGTTCAGCGTCGATGACCGGGCCATCGTCGTCCTTCCTCGGCGGGGTCAGGCACCGCAGGACTTGAGGAACCTGCGTGTGCGCACCGCGATGGGCAGCGGCTTGTCCGGCTCGCACGGGTACATGTCCTGCTCGACGATCGCGAAGAGGTCGACGCCGAGTCCCTGCGCGGCCGTCAGGACCGGTTCCAGCTCCGGTACTCCGGCCGGCGGCTCGCACATGACGCCCCGCTGGACCGCCGGCCCGAAGGGGACCTCGTTCGCCACCACCTCGGCGAGGATCTCCGGGTCCACCTGCTTGAGGTGCAGGTAGCCGATACGCTCGCCGTAGGTCTCGATCAGCTTGACGCTGTCGCCGCCGCAGTAGGCGTAGTGCCCGGTGTCCAGGCAGAGGTTGACGAGATCGGAGTCGGTGGAGTCGAGGAAGCGCTCGACGTGGGCCTCGGTGTCGATGTGGGTGTCGGCGTGCGGGTGGACGACGATGTCGAGGCCGTACGTCTCCCTGACCTGTCGGCCGAGCCGTTCCATGCCCCGGGCCAGGTGCGTCCACTGCTCGCCGGTCAGCTCCGGCTGCTCCAGGATCTCGGCGGTCTTGTCGTCGCGCCAGAAGGAGGGGATGACGACGAGGTGGCGTGCGCCCATGGCCCGGGTGAGTTCCGCGACCTGGCTGACGTGTTCCCAGGTGGACTCCCACACCGACGGGCCGCGGTGCAGGCCGGTGAAGACGGTGCCCGCCGAGACCTTGAGGTCGCGCTTGGCCACCTCGTCGGTGAGCCGGGCCGGGTCGGTCGGCAGATAGCCGTAGGGGCCGAGCTCGATCCAGGAGTAGCCGGCCTCGGCGACCTCGTCGAGGAAGCGTTCCCAGGGCACCTGCGCGGGGTCGTCGGGAAACCACACGCCCCAGGAGTCGGGGGCGGAGCCGACCCGGATGCGGTCCAGCACGGGGGCCATGTCATCAGTTCCCTTCGGTGGGTGCCGGTGCGGGCGCGGTGGGTGTGGCGAGGTCCTCCGCCTCCGGGAGCTCCTCGGTGTCGACACCGCGGACCTGCGACAGCTCGTGCTTGAGGGCGGCGAGTTCGGTACCGCCGGCCATGTGGTGGGTCAGCTCCTCCAGGCCGACGTCGCTGCGGTCGGCGCTGAGTTCGAGGGTGCCCAGGCGCAGCACGCTGAAGTGGTCGCCGACCATGTAGGCGTGGTGGGGGTTGTGGGTGATGAAGATGACGCCGAGGCCGCGGTCACGGGCGGCGGCGATGTACTTGAGGACCACACCGGACTGCTTGACGCCGAGGGCGGCGGTGGGCTCGTCCAGGATGAGGACGCGGGCGCCGAAGTGGACGGCGCGGGCGATGGCCACGCACTGGCGCTGGCCGCCGGAGAGGGTGCCGATGGGCTGTTCCAGGTCGTCCAGGACGATGCCCATATTGCGCAGTTCCTCGTCCGCGGTCCGCTTCATCCGGGCGATGTCGAGGCGGCGTACGGGCCAGGGGCCCTTGGTCATCTCGGAGCCGAGGAAGAAGTTCCGCCACACGGGCATGAGCGGGACGGTCGCGAGGTCCTGGTAGACGGTGGCAATGCCCTTGGCGAGGGCGTCGCGCGGGCTGGAGAAGCGCACCGGTTCGCCGTCGACGAGGAACTCGCCCTCGGTGTGCCGGTGCAGCCCGGAGATGATCTTGATGAGGGTGGACTTGCCGGCGCCGTTGTCGCCGAGCACGCAGGTCACGTGCCCCGGATGGACGGCGAGGTCGACGCCGTGCAGGGCGCGGATGTTGCCGTAGGACTTGCCGGCGCCGCGCAGTTCGACGACGGGTCCGTCGTGCGCGGGCGGGGTGTCGGGGAGGACGGCTCCGTGGGTCGCCGCTTTGTCGGTCGTCATGTCGGTCACCTCCGGGTCGCCGTGCGCCGGACCCACAGATTGATGAGCACGGCTCCGAGCAGCATCACGCCGAGGAAGGCCTTGAACCAGTCGGGGTTCCAGCCCGCGTAGACGATGCCCTGGTTCACCATGCCGAACATGAAGGCGCCGAAGACGGGGCCGATGGCGGAGCCGTAGCCGCCGGTGAGCAGGCAGCCGCCGATCACGGCGGCGGCGATGTAGATGAGCTCCTGGCCGACGCCCTCGCCGGACTGCACGGTGTTGAACGAGAACAGCTGGTGCATGCCCGCGAACCAGGCGCCGAAGCCGACCAGCATGAACAGGGTGATCTTGGTGAAGGTGACGGGCACGCCGACCGCGCGGGCGCTGTCCTTGTTGCCGCCGACCGCGAAGATCCAGTTGCCGTACTTGGTGCGCAGCAGGACCCAGGTGGCCAGTGCGGCGAAGACCAGCCACCACACCACGGTGATCTTGACCTCGACACCGCCGACGTCGAAGGACGAGGCGAAGACGGCCTTGGCCTGGTCGAAGCCGTCCATGTCGCTGATGTCGTCGGTGGCGACGTTGCCGGTGACCAGTTTGGTGACGGCGAGGTTGACGCCCTGGAGGATCAGGAAGGTGCCGAGGGTGACCAGGAAGCTCGGCAGGCCGGTCTTCACCAGCATCCAGCCGTTGAAGGCGCCGATGCCCAGCGACACCGCCAGGGCGACGATCACCCCCGCCCACACGTTCATCGTGAGCTGGTAGCTGAGCATGCTCGCGGTGAGCGCCGAGGTGATCACGGCGACACCGGCGGAGAGGTCGAACTCGCCGCCGATCATCAGCAGTGCCACCGGCAGGGCCATGATCCCGATGGTCGACGACTGGTAGAGGACCGTCGCCATGGAGCCGCCCTGGCGGACCGAGGGTGCGACGACAAGGAAGAACACGAGCACGGCGACGGCGCCGAGGAAGACTCCGACCTCCGGGCGGGCCAGCAGCCGCAGCGCCAGCGGGCGCCGTACGGTACGGCCGTCGGTCTGCTGGGAGCCGGGAGCCGGCGGTGTGCTCACCGCCGGTGCGGCCTGCTGGGACATGTCGCTCACCGGGTGCCCTTCGCGGCGAACCCCGCGATCTTCTCGACGTTGGACTTGTCGACGAAGGCCGGACCGGTGAGCACCGGCTGCTCGCCGCCGCCGCTGTAGTTGCCGTTGTTCTTGTACAGCCACAGGCCGTCCACGGCCAGGTAGCCCTGGAGGTAGGGCTGCTGGTCGACGGCGAACTCGATGTCGCCCTTCTTGACGGCGCCGGCCAGCTCCTTGTTGAGGTCGAAGGTGGCGACCTGGGCCTTGCTGCCCGCGTCGCCCACCGACTGCACGGCGGTCATCGCGACGGGGGCGCCGAGGGTGACGACGTGGTCGACGGAGCCGTCCTGCTTGAGCTTGGCCGTGATCGTCGACTTCACCGATGGCATGTCCGCGCCGTTGACGTAGAGGTTCTCGATCGAGCCCTGGAAGGTCTTCTTCACGCCGTCGCAGCGCTGGGTCAGGCCGACGTTGCCCTGCTCGTGGATCACGCAGACGGCCTTCTTGGCGCCGACCTCGTTCAGCTTCTTGCCGAACGCCTCGCCCGCCACCGACTCGTCCTGCCCGAAGAACTCCAGCAGGTTGAGCTTCTTCCAGTCGTTCAGGCCGGAGTTGAGTCCGACCACGGGTATGCCGGCCTGCTCGGCCTTGGCCAGCACGCTCCGCATCGCGTCCGGCTTGGCGAGGGTGACGGCGATGCCGTCGACCTTCTGGTCGATGGCGTTCTGGACGAGGTTGGCCTGGGTGCCGGCGTTGGGGTCGGCGGAGTAGACGAGCTTGATGTTGTCCTTGGCGGCGGCCGCCTCCGCGCCCTTGCGGACGATGTCCCAGAAGGTGTCGCCGGGCGCCTGGTGGGTGACCAGCGCGACCGTCATCCGGGGCGTGCCGGCCTTGCCCGCCGTGCCGCCACCGTCTCCGCCCTCCTCGGCCTTCTTTCCGCCCGAGCCGCTGGAACAGCCGGCGAGGGCCAGAGCCGCCACCGCGGTCACGGCCACGAGGGGGGCGACTCCGCGGGAGCGGCGAGAAGAGCGGTCCATCTTTCCTGCACCTCACTGTGGTTCGGGGAAAGCTCGGGGGGAGAACTCGGGGGAAGGTAGGGCATCGGGAGGTCCGGGGCCCAGAGCCGGCAAGGACGGTTCCGGGGCCGTGTGCCGCTTGCACGGCTGGTGTGTTGGGACCGGATCCAATCCGCTGGCGCGCCCGCTGTCAATACTTTGTCAAGACATCCGTTCACGAGCTAGTCCGAATGTAAGAACAAACCCTTGACAGTGTGGCCGCGCGCGTCCTACATCTGGGAGGCGGCAGGCCCCGGGATCCGTGTCCCCACCGTCGCGGGGCCCCCTGGGATCCGCACCCCCAGCCCAGCTCGAGGAGCGTCGCGCATGGCAGAGCCCGTTGAGTCCGCCCAGTCGTTCGACCTGATCACCATGGGACGCATCGGGGTCGATCTCTACCCCCTGCAGTCCGGCGTACCCCTGGCCCGCGTGGAGACCTTCGCAAAGTTCCTCGGCGGTTCCGCGGCCAACGTGGCCGTCGCCGCGGCCCGGCTCGGCCGCTCCACCGCGGTGATCACCCGCACCGGCGACGACCCGTTCGGCGCGTATCTGCACGAGGCGCTGAAGGACTTCGGCGTCGACGACCGCTGGGTCACGCCGGTCGCCGCGTACCCGACCCCGGTGACCTTCTGCGAGATCTTCCCGCCGGACGACTTCCCCCTGTACTTCTACCGCCGGCCCAAGGCCCCGGACCTGGAGATCCACACCGACGAGCTGGACCTCTCCGCCATCCGCGCGGCCCGGATCTTCTGGATCACCGGCACCGGCCTGAGCGAGGAGCCGAGCCGCTCCGCCACGCTCGCCGCCCTGGCCGCGCGCGACAAGGCGGGCACCACCGTCTTCGACCTCGACTGGCGCCCGATGTTCTGGCCGGATCCCGCCCAGGCCCGCCCGTACTACGCCGAGGCGCTGCGGCACGCCACCGTGGCGGTCGGCAACGTCGACGAGTGCGAGATCGCCACCGGCGTGCGCGAACCCGAGGCCTGCGCCGAGGCGCTGCTGGCGGCCGGTGTGGAACTGGCCGTCGTCAAACAGGGCCCCAAGGGCGTCCTCGCGGTGCACCGGGACGGCACCCGGGCCGAGGTCCCGCCGGTGCCCGTCGAGGTCGTCAACGGCCTCGGCGCGGGCGACGCGTTCGGCGGCTCGCTCTGCCACGGCCTGCTGTCCGGCTGGGACCTCACGACGACCATGCGGTACGCCAACGCGGCCGGCGCCCTCGTCGCCTCCCGCCTCGCCTGCTCCTCCGCGATGCCCACCCGTGCGGAGGTCGACGGCCTCCTCTCGCGAGCCACTGCCTGAACGGAGCCTCCCCTTGACCCTCAGCATCCCCGACCTCACCGCAGTCCGTGCCCGGCACCCCGAGGCCGTCGCGGAGGCGGCCGCGCGCCGGGAGCGCCGCCCGCTGATCGGCGACAGCGGCCGGTTGATGATCGTGGCCGCCGACCACCCCGCGCGCGGCGCGCTCGGCGTCGGCGACCGCAGACTCGCCATGGCCAATCGGGCCGACCTGCTCGAACGCCTCTGCGTCGCGCTGTCGCGGCCCGGCGTCGACGGGGTGCTCGCCACCGCCGACGTCCTGGAGGACCTGCTGCTCCTCGGGGTGCTCGACGGCAAGGTCGTCATGGGCTCGATGAACCGCGGCGGCCTGTCCGGCGCCTCCTTCGAGATGGACGACCGCTTCACCGGGCACCGCGCCCGCGACATCGCCCGGCTCCGCTTCGACGCGGGCAAGCTGCTGCTGCGCATCGACTACGACGACCCGGGCTCGCTGACCACCATGGAGTCCACCGCGCGGGCCGTCGACGAGATGGCGGAGCTGCGTCTACCGGTCTTCGTCGAGCCGTTCATCACGCGCCGCGCCGGCGGCAGGGTCGCCAACGACCTGTCCGCCGAGGCCGTCACCCGCTCCATCGCCATAGCGTCGGGCCTGGGCGGCACCTCCGCCTACACCTGGCTGAAACTGCCCGTCACCGAGAACCCGGACGACATGGCCGAGGTCCTGCGGACCTCCACGCTGCCGGCCGTGCTGCTCGGCGGCGAGATCGGCGACGACCAGGAGGGCGCCTACGAACGCTGGCGCAAGGCCCTCAGACTCCCCACCGTGCAGGGCATGGTCGTCGGCCGGTCGCTGCTGTACCCCGCCGCGGGCAGTGTGGAGAGCGCGGTCGACACGGCCGTGGGCCTGCTGTGACGGGGCCCTTCCGGTCCGGGCCCGCCCCGGCCTCGTCCGTGCTCCGGCCGTGACGCCCGTGCTCCAGCCGTGATCCGCCGTGATCCCACCGCGAGAAGGAGGCATTTCGTGACCAGCCCCTACCACCTCCCCGCCGGAAAGGCCCTCGGCGGGCCCTACGTCGTGGACGTGAGCCCGGAGTCCGCCGGCTGGGGCCACTCCAGCCTGCGCGTCCTGGAACTGCCGCCCGGCGGCTCGCACACCTTCGACACCGGTGACAGCGAGTGGATCGTGCTGCCGCTCGGCGGCGGCTGCACGGTCTCCGCCGCCGACGACTTCGGCAGCGACACGTACCAACTGACCGGCCGCGAGAGCGTGTTCAGCGGCGTGAGCGACTTCGCGTACGTACCCCGCGACGCCCGCGTGACCGTCTCGTCCACCGGCGGCGGACGGTTCGCGCTCACCGGCGCCCGCTGCGTCCGGCGCCTGCCCGCCCGGTACGGTCCGGCGTCCGGCGTACCGGTGGAGCTGCGCGGCACCGGGAACTGCTCCCGCCAGGTCAACAACTTCGGCGCGGCGGACGTCTTCGAGTGCGACAAGCTGATCGCCGTGGAGGTGATCACCCCGGGCGGCAACTGGTCCTCCTTCCCGCCGCACAAGCACGACGAGCACCGGCCGGGCGAGGAGTCGGTCCTGGAGGAGGTCTACTACTTCGAGTTCGCCGCCCACGACGGCACCCCCGGCCTCGGCTACCAGCGGGTCTCCCCGTCCGGTCCCGGCCGGGAGACGGACGTGCTGGCCGAGGTGCGCGGCGGTGACGTGGTCCTGATCCCGGACGGCTGGCACGGACCGTCGATGGCCGTGCCCGGCCACCACATGTACTACCTCAACGTCATGGCCGGCCCGGACGCCGAGCGCGCCTGGCTGATCTGCGACCACCCCGACCACGCGTGGATCCGCGGCAGCTGGCCCGAGCAGCCCGTCGACCCCCGCCTGCCCCTGTACACCGCCCCTTCCCCGTGAGGTCACGATGAGCCACTCCACGATCCGCCTCACCGCCGCCCAGGCGCTGGTGCGGTTCCTCGCCGCCCAGCACACCGAGCGGGACGGCGTACGGCACCGGCTGATCGCCGGCACCTGGGGCGTCTTCGGCCACGGCAACGTGGCCGGTCTCGGACAGGCGCTGATGGAGGCGGGCGAGGACGTCATGCCGTACCACCAGGGCCGTAACGAGCAGGCCATGGTGCACGCGGCGGTCGGGTACGCCCGGCAGTGCGCCCGGCTGTCCACGCAGGCGGTCACGACGTCCATCGGACCGGGCGCCACCAACCTCGCCACGGGTGCGGCCCTGGCCACGATCAACCGCCTGCCGGTGCTCCTGCTCCCCGGCGACTACTTCGCCTCGCACGCCGCCGACCCGCTGCTCCAGCAGTTGGAGCACCCCGTCGAGGCGGACGTGTCGGTCAACGACACCCTGCGCCCGGTCTCCCGCTGGTTCGACCGGATCACCCGCCCCGAGGCCCTGATCCCCTCCGCCCTGAACGCCATGCGGGTGCTCACCGACCCGGCCGAGACCGGGGCCGTCACCCTCGCGCTGCCGCAGGACGTGCAGGCGGAGGCCTTCGACTGGCCCGAGGAGTTCTTCGCCGAGCGGGTGTGGCGGGTACGGCGCCCCGCCCCGGACCCGGCCGAACTCGCCGACGCGGTACGGGCCGTGCGGGCCGCCCGCCGCCCGCTGGTCGTCGCCGGCGGCGGCGTCCACCACAGCGGGGCCGAGGACGCGCTGAAGGCGCTCGCCGACGCCACCGGCATCCCGGTCGCCTCCACCCAGGCGGGCAAGGGCTCGCTGCGCCACGACCACCCGGCCGACCTCGGCGGCATCGGCCACACCGGCACGGCCGTCAGTGACGACCTGGCCCGCACCGCGGACCTGGTCGTCGGCGTCGGCACCCGCTACACCGACTTCACCACGGCCTCCGGCACGCTCTTCCAGAACCCGGAGGTCCGCTTCGTCAACCTCAACGTCACCGCGTTCGACGCCCACAAGCTGGCGGCCACCACCCTCGTCTGCGACGCGCGGACCGGTCTCACGGCGCTCACGGAGGCGCTGGCCGGGCACCGTGTGGACGCCGGGTACGAGGCCGAGTACCGCGCCGGCAAGGAGCGCTGGGAGCGGGTGGTCGAAGCGGCGTTCCGCGCCGACGACGACAGCGCCGTACCGACCCAGAGCCAGGTGCTGGGCGCGCTGGACGCGGTCGTGGGCGACGACGACGTGGTGATCAACGCGGCCGGCTCCCTCCCCGGTGACCTGCACAAACTGTGGCGGACCCGCTCCCCGCGCCAGTACCACCTGGAGTACGGCTACTCCTGCATGGGCTACGAGATCCCTGCCGCGATCGGCGTGCAGCAGGCCGCGCCGGACACGCCGGTGTGGGCGCTGGTCGGCGACGGCACCTACCTGATGATGCCGACGGAGATCGTCACCGCCGTCCAGGAGGGCCTGCCCGTCAACATGGTGCTGGTCCAGAACCACGGGTACGCCTCCATCGGCGGTCTGTCGGAGTCGGTGGGTGCCGAGCGCTACGGCACCGCCTACCGCTACCGCGCCGCCGACGGCTCCTTCACCGGCGCACCCCTCCCCGTGGACCTCGCCGCCAACGCCGCCAGCCTCGGCATGGAGGTACTGCGCGCCAAGACGGTCGGCGAGCTGCGCCGGGCGCTCGGGGCGGCCCGTGCCTCCGACCGACCGACATGCGTCTACGTCGAGACCGACGTCGAGCGTCCCGCCCCGGCCGCTCCCCCGGCCGAGGCCTGGTGGGACGTGCCGGTGGCCGAGGTGTCCGCCCGTGAGCCCGCCGTCCGGGCCCGCGCGCGCTACGACCGCGAGGTGGCCGCCCGCCGCCGTCATCTGTGAACGCGCCCCGGCGGGGGCCGCTCGAGCCCGTGTCCCACCCGACCCGACCCGAAGGGGGTGCCGCCGTGGCGACGACCGGTGACCGGTCCCGTCCCGGGACCGTCTGCGCGCTCGATTCCCTGGACTTCGCGCTGGACCGGGGCAGTCCGGTGCCGCTGTACCACCAGTTCGCCCAGCAGTTGGAGGCCGCGATCCAACGTGGGCTCCTCACCCCGGGGAACCTCCTGGGCAACGAGATCGACCTGTCCGCGCGCCTGGGCCTGTCCCGCCCCACGGTCCGCCAGGCCATCCAGTCCCTGGTCGACAAGGGCCTGCTGGTGCGACGGCGCGGGGTGGGCACCCAGGTGGTGCACAGCCGGGTCAAGCGCCCCCTGGAGCTGAGCAGTCTCTACGACGACCTGGAGACGGCCGGGCAGGGACCGACCACCAGGGTGCTGCGCAACGAGCGGGTGCCCGCGACCGTCGACGTGGCCGCCGCTCTCGGCCTCGCGGAGGGCGCCGAGGTCACGGTGCTGGAACGGCTGCGGTTCACGCACGGCCGGCCGGTGGCGTTCCTGTGCAACCACCTGCCGGCGGCCCTGCTCGAACTCGACACCGCCCGGCTGGAGTCGACGGGCCTGTACCGCGTGATGCGCTCGGCGGGCATCACCCTGCACAGCGCCCGCCAGACCATCGGCGCCCGCACGGCCACCGCCGAGGAGGCGCCCCTCCTCGACGAGCGGGAGGGCGCCGCCCTGCTCACCATGCAGCGCACGGCCTACGACGACACCGGCCGCGCGGTCGAGCACGGCACCCATGTGTACCGCGCGTCCCGGTACACCTTCGACTTCCAACTGCTGGTGAGGTCGTGAGGGGACCTGGAGTGGCGATGCTCCGGCCGGTGAACACCACCGAGCCGGGCTTTCCGCTTCTCTACAGCCGTTCCCGCATTTGCTCTCGCGGTGTCACCACGGCCAAGCGCTCGGGCCGGCGCGAAGTCCATTGCCCCGGACCGGTCTCCGGCCGCAGCATCCACACAACTCCGCCCCGCACATCCATGACGATTCCACGTCGGCCGATGTCCTCGTCGTGGATCAGATCGCCCGCCCAAAGGCTCCGTTCCAGACTCACCCTCATTCCTTCCCGTGGAGCTCCGCCCACACCCTTTTGCCCCACGGCAGTGGATCCGCGCCCCACTCCGTCGCCAGTTCCCCCACCAGCGCGAGGCCGCGCCCGCACTCCTCCTCGGTACTCGACTCCCGAGGCTCCGGGACCCTCGTCGACCTGTCCACGACGCCGATACGCACCTTTGCCACCTCAATCCGGGTAATCGTGACTCGGATGTGCGAACTCCGCGCGTACTGGACGGCATTCGCCACTAACTCGGAAACGATCAACGCACCGTCCCCGGCCAACTGTTCCAGTCCCCACACGGCGCAGGCAACACGCACCAGGCGACGCGCGGTGCCAGCACTCTCAGGCGCGCGCGGCAAAGTCTCGCTGTAGCCCGGACAGCCGGTAGGGCGTGCCCGCGTTGAGGGTTGCGGCATATGGGGTCTGCTTTCTCAGATCGGCCAAGCCCCAAGGCCGTTCGCACGGCCGACGGGGCGCTGTCCGCTCATGAAAGCGACACCCCGGGAACGCTGACAGGGGCGCAGCGTCCCAGTTTCCGGACGCTATTCGCCGACTCCAAGGAACTCCGCCAACGGCCTCAGCCCCGGCGGTCGGTTGGGGAGCGCCCACAGGTCACGCACGATGGCCACGGCCAAGGTGTGGTGCTGCATCCATGTGGGCGCCACTCGGCGCAGTGACTCCAGTGCCTTCACTGCTCCAGCGGCGTCCCCCGTGTCCGTGTGGGCTCGGGCGACGTCCAGCAGAAGCCACGTCCGCCAAGACGGCGGGGTGTCCTTGCTCAGCCTCATCCCCTTGGCCAGTGCCAAGGCTTCGTCGGGGTGTCCGTACTGCACAGCCAAGCGAACGCGTTCAATGCGGACCGACGACGGGCTGAAGACACTGACCATGCGATTGTCGCCGCCCGGCGGGAGTTTGGAGACGCGGGCGGCGGCTGTCTCCGCTTCAGCCATCATCTCCGCCGCGCGCTTGTAGTCACCGCTCCGGGCGGCAGACGTGGCGGCACTCATGGTGAGGGCGCCCCACACCTTCAGGCCGTCGGCCGTGTCCGTGTGTCCGCCCTCTTCGGCGGTCTCTGCCGCGTACAGGGCGATGTGCAACGCGTCTTCGAGGCGCCCCTGCCGCTGGTAGGTCCAGGCAACAGAGTTCACGAGCATGGGGGTCAGCAGCAAATCATCGGACTGCTGCGCTGCCTCTATCGCGCGTTCGAGGCTCGTCAGGGCCAGGTCCGTCTTGCCCATGCGCACAGCGACGTGTCCGGCGAGCTGAAGCACCTTGCCCAGGGCAGTGAAACCGGCCTTACGATCGTCGTCGGCCCCCGACACCGTGGCCGAACGCGCTTCGGCGATCAGGTCGGGGAGCGTCTTCATCACGGTGTCGAACTCGGCTGAGTGGTACTGCGACCACGCGTCCGCGATCTGCTCGCGCAGACGCTCAATGGAGAAGTCGCGTCCGGTCGGCTCCGGCCGTGGCCCCCAGAGCGCGGGCATGACGGCCCTGCGGACGGCGACGAAGCGTGGCCCATCGTTCTCCCCCGTCGCTGCGACCGCCGGGGGGTCGCCGAGGAGCGTGGTCAGTTCCACGCCCAGTCCGTTGGCCAGTGCGTGCAGCGTGGGGAGTCGTGCCGAGTGTTTGCGGCCCTGTTCCAATTGGCGGATCACGTCGACGGACACGCCGGAGCGCTCGGCCAGCTCCTCTTGCGTCAAGGCTGCCAGCCGCCGCAGGCGGCGCAGGGTCCGTCCCAGGTGTTCGTTTGCCACGCCGCCACCGTACGCTGCCGCCCTGAGCCCGCGTCGCCGGTAGTCCGGATACCTGCGGCCAGGGCGCCGGCGGCGAAACGCGGGGTGTTCACGTGGAGCCAACCAACTGCCAACATCTTCTGTCTACGTTCCTCTGCATCAGTGGGGTGTTGCATGGCGTCAGCGCAGAACAACGACCAGCGACTGCTCGACCGAATACTTGAGGACCAACACCGCAAGCTCGCTCCTGACAAAAGCAGGGACGATTTCTTCACGTTCTTCGCGGCCGACAAGGCGCTGCAGGACTGGGATCTCGACAACGACGAGATCACGGACGGGATCGTGGACGGCGCCCACGACTGTGGCATCGACGGCATCTGGACGTTCGTCGACGAGCGGTACATCACCGCCGACGCCCATCAGTTTCTCCCACCGCGTGCCAGCAAGATTGACCTGGTGATCCTGCAGGCGAAGAACACCTCGGGCTACCAGGAGACCGTGATCGAGAAGCTGCACTTCCACCTGCCCACGCTCCTGGACATGGGGCGAGAGGAGGAAGATCTGATCGACCACACCAACGCCAAACTGCTGGACCGCACCCGCCGGTTCCTGCACGTGCTGGAGGAGTTGGCCTCCTCGTTCCCCCAGGTCCGCATCAAAGTCATCTACGCCAGCAAGGCAGCAGAAACCCCACACCCGAACGTCAAGTCCAAGGGAGACCGCCTCCGTAGGGAACTCGCCAAAATCACATCGGACACCAGTGCCGACCTTGAGTACCTCAACGCGGCGGATCTCCGCGAGCGCACCGCACGCGGCGCGAAAGCTGTCGCCCAACTCGTATTCACCGAGACACCGATGAGCACCTCGCTCGGCGAAGGTTACGTATGCCTGGTGCGACTCGACGAGTACTACCGGTTCATCACCTCGGACAACGAAGCCCTACGGCTGGAGTTGTTCGAGTCCAACGTACGCGACTACGCCGGCTCGACTGCGGTCAACAACGCGATCGGAGAAACCCTCAAGTCCGTGACCGGTGAAGATTTTTGGTGGTTCAACAACGGCGTCACAGTGGTCGCCGACGCCGCCCAGATCGCAGGAAAAAAGATCGTGATCAAGGAGCCTCAGATCGTCAACGGTCTGCAGACCAGCCATGAGATCTTCAGCTACGTACAGAACGGCGGCCAGCACCGCGACCGATCGCTGCTCGTAAAGATCGTCGTAGCGCCCGAATCCGGTACGGCTCGCGACCGCATCATCCGCGCCACCAACAGCCAGACCCAACTGCCCGCCGGTGCCCTGCGGGCCACCGAGTCCATCCAGAAAGACATCGAGGAAAGCCTCCACCAAGCCGGTGGCTACTACTACGAACGTCGCGCCAGCTACTACCGCAACCTCGGCTTTCCTCTCGACCGCGTTGTCAGCATGGCCCGCCTGGCCCGGGAATTCACTGCGTTCGTCCTCCGCGAGCCACACGTGGCTCTCCGGCACTCAGACGCACTGCTTCTGGACGACCAGCACTACGGCCAGATCTTCTCCACCCGACACGATCTGGACATCTACCGGCTTTGCCTCGACGTCCACACGCGGCTCCGCGCCTTCCTCACCCGCTACGCCGAGGACCGTCCCCTGCTGGGAGAGACCCTGGAGAACTGGCTCTATCCTCTGGCCGCGATGGCGGCCTACACCCTGACTCGGCTGCGGCAGCCATCCCCACGTGACCTGCTCAACATCGACCTGGACCATCTGAACGAGGCGCTCATGTCCCGCATGACGGGCACTCTGGAGCACAACTTCAGAACTGCGCTCCGCCACAGCAAAGCCGGCGGCGTCGACCGCATCGCCCGTACACCTGACTTCACCACCAAACTGCGACAGGCTGTGATCACGCAGAGCCGGTACCACATCGATAGGTGACCGTGTCCGCAGCGCTGTAGCGCGACGCATGGGGAGTCGTCCGCACGAGGGGCGCGCCGAAACGGGGGGTGCGCTCTCGGCCGCGGCAGCGGGCGATCACCCACACAGACAAGAACCGAGCCGCAGCGAGTCGCGATCTGCTGCGCGCGAGGGTCGAGAGCCGGCGCTCGCTCATGTCCGCCGAGGCCGATCGTGGCCGCCAGCCTGCGCGATCAAGGGCACTGCTGCACCCCAAATGGTCCCCGCACATGATCAAGGGGATGTTTCAGATTCCTCTGAAACATCCCCTGACCTGCGACTCTTCCGAGTCGGGACGACAGGATTTGAACCTGCGACCCCTTGACCCCCAGTCAAGTGCGCTACCAAGCTGCGCCACGTCCCGGTGCGCGTTCGTGCGGTGAACCGTGTGATCGCGCGAACGTCACTTTACCGCACCTCGGGGGCCGCGCCGAAAAGGGGCGCGAGGTCGGGGACAATCGGCGTATGAGCGGCACTTCCTCCGACAGGCCGGCGGGCGCGCGGGACCGGGACAGTGAGGGGCGGGCGCGCAACGCCCGGCCCCGGGACGGGCTCGGGCGGCCCCTGCCGTACGGCGCCGACGGTGTACCGAGGCAGCCCGAGGGCGTGGTGCGCACCCCGCCGGCGACGGTCGCCGAGGCTCAGGCACTGCTGGACGCGGGCAAGCCCTTCCACGCGCACGAGGTCTTCGAGGACGCCTGGAAGTCGGGGCCACCGGCGGAACGCGCCCTGTGGCGGGGGCTGGCCCAGCTCGCGGTGGGGCTCACGCACGCGGCCCGCGGCAACCTCACCGGCGGCGCCCGGCTGCTGCGGCGCGGGGCGGGGGCGGTGGAGGAATGGGTGGCGGACACCGGGCAGCGGACTCCGTACGGCATGGACGCGTCCGGGGTGGTGGCGTGGGCGCGGGAACTGGCGGACGCCGTGGACAGCGGGGCGGCGGGTGCCGTGGACGCGGCGGAACGGGCGCCTCGGCTGCGCGGGGATGGGGCGTAGCCGGCCGGCTGCGTGAGTGGTGCCGGTAGCGGTCGGTGTGGCACCGGTGGACGCGTTGTCAGTGCCGTACGGCAGACTCGGGGCGTGCGAAAGATTCATGTGATCGGCATCGGTGCGGGCGACCCGGACCAGCTCACCCTCCAGGCGGTCAGGGCGCTGCGCGACACGGACGTGTTCTTCGTCCTCGACAAGGGCGAGGCGAAGTCGGACCTCGTACAACTGCGCCGGGACATGCTTCGCACACACATACCGGAGGGGACGTACCGCGTGGTGGAGGCGCGTGACCCGGAGCGGGACCGGACGGCGGGCGGTGCCGCCTACTCCCCCGCCGTCGGCGACTGGCGCAGCGCACGCGCGGACGTCTACGAGCGGCTGATCACCGGGGAACTGGACGAGGACGAGACCGGCGCGTTCCTGGTGTGGGGCGATCCGGCGCTGTACGACAGCACGCTCGGCATCCTCGAGGAGGTGCTGGCGCGGGGCGCGGTGGACTTCGCGTACGACGTGGTGCCCGGCATCAGCAGCGTCTCGGCCCTGGTGGCCCGGCACCGCACGGGGCTCAACCGGGTCGCCCGGCCCGTGCAGATCACCACCGGGCGGCGGCTGGCCGAGGGGTTCCCGGAGGGCGTGGACGACGTGGTGGTGATGCTCGACGCCCACCAGGCCTTCCGGCACTGCGCCGACCAGGACATCGACATCTACTGGGGCGCCTACATAGGCACCCCGGACGAGATCCTCGTCTCCGGCCCGATCGCCGAGGCCGCGCCGCGCATCGAGCGGCTGCGGGCCGAGGCTCGCGAACGCAAGGGCTGGATCATGGACACGTATCTGCTGCGCCGCAACTCCGAGGGTCGGGCGGAGTAGGCCTGGCGGCCCGGCCGAGGCGTTCCAGCACGGCCGCGACATCCGGGACGGCGGTCAGCTCCGGAGGCAGCGGCGGACGGCGTACGACGACGACCGGCAGCCCGAGTTCCCGCGCGGCCGAGAGTTTGGCCGCGGTGGCCGCTCCCCCGCTGTCCTTGGTCACCAGCACGTCGATGCGGTGCGCCCTGAGCAGCTCTGTCTCGCCGGCCACTGTGAACGGCCCGCGGGCGAGCACCACCCGCGTGTCCGGGGGCATCGGCGGCTCGGGCGGCTCGACCGACCGTACGACGAAGTGCGTCTCGGCCAGGTGGGCGAAGGCGGCGAGGCCCAGCCGTCCCGTGGTCAGGAACGCACGGCGCCCCAGCCGCGGCAGCAGCTCCGCCGCGGCGTGCAGCGAGGCGACCGGGTGCCAGCGGTCCCCGGGTCCCGGCCGCCATCCGGGCCGGCGCAGCACCACCACGGGCACGCCGGTCTCCGCCCCGGCCCGCGCCGCGTTCCGCGTGATCGCCTCGGCGAAGGGATGGGTGGCATCGACGACGGCGTCCACGCGGTGCTCGCGCAGCCAGGAGGCCAGCCCCTCCGCCCCACCGAAACCGCCGACCCGCACGTCCCCGTCCAGCGCCCCCGGCCGCGTCACCCGCCCCGCCAGCGAACTGGTCACCCGCACCCCGTCTCGCGCCGTGAGCACCGCGGCCAGCTCACGGGCCTCGGCGGTACCACCGAGAACCAGGATGTGCGAGGACATGACATCGAGCGTAGGGGGTGATGGACGGGGGGCGGCACCAGGGGGCGGCGACGAGGGCGCGAGGTCCTCCTGCCGGGTGGCGGGCCTCACGCGCGTGCGGCGTGTGGCATCACCCGCGCTTCGAACCCGTGATTCGGCATGACACTGCGCGCGGCATCGCGCCGACGCTGAGCGCCGCGCCGTGGAGACGAGCATCTCCACACGGCCATCGGGCGGGCCGTCCCGGCGCCGTGACCTGCCCCAAGACCTGCGGCCCGTCGCGCGTGGGCGGGCCCGCCCGCCCGAGACCAGCGGGCGCAAGGCTCCCAGGGGCTGAGGCATCGTCGTCGCGAGAACCCTGGGCAACGGGTGGGCGGCCTCAGCCCTGCCCGGCTCGGTGCAGGTCGTGTTCGGACAGGGGGCCCACCGACCAGCCGGCGTCGTGGCAGGCGCGGAGAAGGCCGGGCAGGGCGCCTAGGGTTGCCTGCCAGGAGTTGGGGGCGCAGGCGTGGTCGGTGTCGTGCAGGAGGATCGTGCCGCCGCCGCGCAGGTCCGCGGTGACGGTGGTGCGGACGGAGGCGGGGGTCGCGTCCGCCGTCCAGTCGCGGCCCCAGGCGGTCCACAGCACGGGGCGCAGGCCCGCGTGCCGGGCGGCGGCCCAGCGGCCCGCGGTGAGAATGCCGTAGGGCGGGCGGTACCACCGCGGCCGCAGGCCCGTGGTGTCGTGCACGACGAGGGCCGCCCGCGCGGTCTCCCGGACGTCCCGGGCCGGAGCCGGCAGCCAGGGACGGCTGTGGGTCCAGCCGTGCACGGCGAGCTCGTGTCCCCGGTCCGCGATGTGCCGGGTGAGGCCGGGGAAACGGGCCACTCTCCCGCCCAGGACGAAGAACGTGGCGCGTACGTTCAGCCGGTCCAGCTCGTCCAGAAAGTGCGGCGTGGAGGCCGGGTCCGGGCCGTCGTCGAAGGTCAGTGCGACGTGGTCGGGGCGGCCGGTCCCGGCGAGACCGGGGAAGCACAGGGCCCGGAAGCGGGGCAGCCAGGTGGCCGCCGGGACGATGTGGGCGGCCGCGACGGCGGCCACCGGCGTGAGGGCCGCCAGCGCGGTGCGCGCGTGACGGCTGCCTGGTCCTGCCACCTGCCGACTCCTCCTGACGGGTGCTCTGCCTGCCACCTTCCGACTCCTCCTCGTGCTGCTGTCCTCACGGGTGCTCCGCCTGCGCCCTTCCCGGATCGGAGGCCGCGCCGACCGCCGGTTCCGCGTCCCACTTGCCCGACACGGCGGGGGAACGGGACAGACCGACCGTCCCGGCCGCGAGCAGACCGATGCCGATCGCCTCGGGCACCATGCGCACACCCAGGGCGATGTGTTCCCCGAACAGCGCCCAGCCCAGCGCCATGCTCGTCAGGGCGTCGCCGAGGGTGAGGGCGGGCTGGGAGGCGACGAGCGTCCCCGCCCGGAAGGCGCACTGGAGCAGTCCGAAGGCGGCCAGCCCGGTGATCGCCGTGGCGTACGGCGTCCAGTTCGACAACAGCGTGGCCAGGCCCTGCGGATAGAGGCCCGTCACCTCCTTGAGGAGGGCGGCCGTCGCCGCGAACAGCATGGCCGAGGCCAGACCGAGCACGGCGGCCCGGGGCGGGCCGCTGACCAGCCGCGCCACGCCGATCAGCAGGAGCACCAGGCACACCAGGGCGACGCCGACCGGGATCCAGCGCGCCCCCTCGGCCGTGGCGCGTCCGGCGGACGGCGAGGCGGCGCCGAGGAAGACGGCCAGGCCGACGGCCAGGGCGAGGAAGGACAGCCAGGTGATCCGGGCCGGCCGCCGGCGGAAGACGATGCTGCCCATCGCCAGCGTGAACAGCAGTTCGGTCGCCAGCAGGGGCTGGACGAGTGACAGGCTCCCGACGGCCAGCGCCGCGGCCTGCAACACCGCGGACACGGCCAGCATGGCCGCCCCGGCCAGCCAGAACCGCCGCCGCCTGGCCTTGACGGCATGCGGCGTACCCGCGGCGTCCGGCCCGTGTCCGCCCTCCGCCGCCCGGGGAGCCGGACCGCCACCCTCCCCGCGCCTGTCCGGCGTCTCGCCCGCCGTACCGCCGGTGCGCCGGTCGTCCCCTCCCGCGCCGTCCGGCGTCTCCGTCGCCGCGCGCCTCATCAGTACCGAGGCCGCGGCGTTGGCACACGCGGCGAACAGTGCGAGGACGATGGTGAGCGCGTTCACCCCGTGTGTCACCCAAATCGTGCGGCAAGGCGGCGGTACAGGGCGGGCGCGGCACCGCGCACCCGGCCCGGCAGACGGGTCCAGCCGGGGACGTACACCTCGTCCCGGCCCCGCGACACCGCCTCCCACACCGCGTCGGCGACCCGGCTCGCCGGGACGGGCCGGGGCCAGGAGCGCCGGTAGGGCACGCCGCGGCGGTCGAAGAACGGCGTGTCGACCACCCCGGGCACCACATGGCTGATGCCGACCCCCGTGCCGCGCAACTCGTAGCGCACGGCGTCGGCGAAGGCGCCCAGCGCGGCCTTGGCGGCGGAGTAGACGGCCTCGTCGCGGACGCCTACCGTGCCGGCCAGGGAGCCGATGATGACCACGCGGCCCGTGCCCTGCCTGATCATCTGGGGCAGCAGCAGCCGGACCAGACGCAGCGTCGCCAGCACGTTGACGTCGAACAGCTCGTCGATGGCCGGCTGCGGCATGGTGCTGAACGGTCCGGCCCACCCGATGCCCGCACTCGCCACCAGCAGGTCGACGCGGCCTACGTTGTCGAGCGCGAACTCCGCCAGGCGCCGCTCGGCGCCCTGGCCGGACAGGTCCGCCGGGAAGGCCACGGCCGAGGTGCCCCGGGCGACCTCCTCAAGGCGTGCGCGGTCGCGCCCGTTGAGCACCAGGCGCCAGCCGCCCTCCGCGGCCAGCCGCCGTGCCACGGCCGCGCCGATCCCGGACGAGGCCCCGGTCACCAGCGCGCCTCCGCCCGGTGCCGCGGCACCGCCGGTCCGGCCGGGCGCGGCGCTCGGCGCCGCCGGGGCCTCGACCGGCGTGCCGGAGCCGGACCGTACGCGGGAGGGGGCGTGGGACATCGGGACGCACCTCGAGGATCGGACGGACCGAGGGCCGCCGGTGCGGCCCCGGCGGTACGGGACGGCCTCCGGGCTGGTGAAGTATCCCGGAGGCTGTGCCCGAAACGTGGGACGGGCGGAAGGACGTGCCCGTTCGTTTGACTGCGGTGGGTGAGGGTTACTCACTTCCAGTGTCGTCCGAATCGTCCGTGCCGCCACCGCTGCCCGCCGCCCGCGAGCCCGGCACGCGCCATGCGCCCGCCCGGCCGGCCCCGGCGTCCCCGCCGGAGGCGGAACGGCTGCTCGTGGTGACCGCGAGCATGGGGTCGGGCCATGACACGGTGGCCGCCGAACTGGCCCGCCGCGCCCGCGCCGCCGGCAAGGAGGCCCGTGTCGTGGACGTACTGGCCCTGCTGCCCGGCGGTCTGGGAAGCGGTCTGCGCGGCTTCTACCGGACCGTCGTCCGTCGGGCCCCCTGGGTCTACGCCGGCATCTACGACCTGTTCCTCGCACCCGGCCCCCGGCCGCGCCCGAGCGGCACCCCGCTGGCACGGCTGGCCGGTGGGCGTCTGCTGAGCCTGGTGGGTGAGTGGCGGCCCGATGTCGTCGTGCCGGTCTTCCATCTGGCCGCCCAGCTCACCGGCCACCTCCGGGCGTGCGGCGCGCTGCGGGTGCCCAGCGCGGTGGTCGTCGTCGACTTCGCGGCGCACCGGCAGTGGCTGCACCCGGGCAACGACCTGCATGTGTGCCTCACGGACGAGACCGCTCGGGAGGTCCGGCGAGGCACCGGCCGGGCGGCGGAGGCGACTGGTCCGGTCGTGGCACCGGAGTTCTTCGCCGCGGGGCCGGGGACGGCCGTGTGGCGGCGCCGGCTGGAGCGCCACGGCGGCGGGGGGCCCGCGGTGCTGGTCTCCGCCGGCGCCTGGGGAGCGGGCAGCCGGCTGGCCGACACGGCCCGGCTGCTCGCCGCGCACGGTTTCCTGCCGGTCGTGCTCTGCGGACGCAACGAACGGCTGCGTCGCTCCCTGTCCGGCACGCCGGGTGTCCTCACCCCCGGTTGGGTGACGGACATGCCGGAACTGCTGCACGCGTGTGCCGCCCTGGTGGACAACGCGGCCGGGCAGACCGCCGTACAGGCGCTCGCCGCGGGCCTGCCCGTCGTCGGCCACCGCCCGCTGCCCGGACACGGGGCGGAGGGGCTGCGCCGTATGGCGGCCCTCGGCGTCTGCGACCACGCGGCCGACCCGGATGCCCTGGTGCACTCCCTGACCCGCCTCACGACGCCGGGCGCGCCACGTGAGGAACGGATCGCGGCCGGGCGCGCCCTCTTCCGGGAGGACCCGCTCGACCTGGTCGTACGAGCCGCGGGGGCGAGCCGGACTTCCTAGGCCAGTCCCTCATGGGGCTTCTCAGGGCCGGTCGCCCCGGGTCTCGTCCCGCCGGAGGTCCAGGCGTCCGACGCGGGCGACGTTCTCGCGGTCCTCGGCGTCCTCGCTCGGCGCGGCGGCGAACCAGGCGTCGAGGATCTCCTTGAGCAGCGGTTCGGAGGTCAGCCGCAGGCCGAGCGCCAGCACATTGGCGTCGTTCCAGCGGCGGGCGCCGTCCGCCGTGTAGGCGTCGGTGCACAGAGCCGCCCGTACGCCGGGCACCTTGTTCGCGGCGATGGACGCGCCCGTGCCGGTCCAGCAGCACACGACGGCCTGGTCGGCCCGCCCCTCGGCGACGTCACGGGCCGCGGCGGCCGAGCACGCCGCCCACTGCGGGTCGTCCCCGGGGCGCAGCGCACCGTGGGTCAGCACCTCGTGCCCGCGCTCGCGCAGCAGGGCGACCAGCGAACGGGCGACGGGTTCGGCCATGTCCGAGGAGACGGAGATCCGCATGTGCCGGAGACTACTCAGCGCGCTGTCCGGACTCCAAGGGCGCCCACCCGCTCCGGTCGGCGACCGCACACGCGGGCGCGTCTGCCCGTGGGCGCGCCCAGTGCTGTCGCAGCACTAGGAGAACCACGCCATCCCGGCGAGCAGCGCGGAGACGAAGAGGACGGCACCGCCCACGACGGCGGCGGCACGGCGGTGGCGGCGCAGCGAGGAGCGCAGCCCGGGGCGGCGCGGGGGCACCCGGTGCACGCTGGTGTTCCAGCCGGAGTCCATGCCGGCGGCCCCCGACGCGACCCCGGTGCGGGCGGGGGCGGGAGCGGTGGCGGCGCGACGGTGCGCGGGAGCCGTACCCCGCTGGCTCGGACCGCGATGCTGCCCGCGTCCCCCGCCCCCGCCCCCACTCCAGTGCTCCGGGGGAAGCGGCTCGGGAACGCCCCGCCAGGCGCCGCCCGCGAACCAGTCCGCTGCCTGCCGGGCCGTGGGTCGCTCCTCCGGCTGTTTGGCCAGCATGCTCAGCAGGTACGCCTCGAAGGCGGGAGGCAGCGCCACGCCCCGCTGGTGCGGCGGTACGGGCGGGGAGTCGACGTGCTGGTAGAGCAGCGCGGTCGCGGTCGACGCCTCGAAGGGCGGGGAGCCGACGGACAGGTGGTAGAGCACGCAGCCCAGCGAGTACATGTCGGAGGCCGCGCTCGCCGGCGTCCCGATGGCCCGCTCGGGCGCCAGGTAGAGGCCGGTGCCGACGATCTGCCCGGTGGTGGTGAGCGCGCCGGAGGGGTCGTCGACGAAGCGGGCTATGCCGAAGTCGGCGATGCGGACGGTGCCCTGGTGGTCGCTGAGCAGGTTGCCGGGCTTGACGTCCCGGTGCACGATGCCCTGGGCGTGCGCCGCGGCGAGGCCCTCGGCCGAGTGCTGGGCCACCTGGGCCAGTCGTTCCGGTGAGAGCGGGCCGCCGGCGGTCAGCTCACCGGCCAGGCTGTCGCCCTCGATCAGTTCCATCACGAGGAAGCAGCGGTCCTCCCAGGCACCGAAGTCGAGCGTCCCGACCACGTGCGGATGGTTCAGCCGGGCCGAGGTCTGCGCCTCCAGTCTGAACCGGGCCTCGGCCGAGGCGTCCGACCCGTCGTTCAGCAGCAGTTTGACCGCGATCGGTCTGCCGAGCACCTCGTCGAGGCCTCTCCAGACCTCGCCCATTCCGCCGCGCCCGATGACCGTCTGCAGCCGGTACCGCCCCGCCACCAGCACCCGTAGCCCCGCCCTCAAAATCCCCGAAGTCCCGCCCTCACGACCGCTCCCCGCAGCAGGCGCGGCAGCAGCCGGGCAGCGCATACGGATCGCGGCAACCGCGGCTCATCTTAACGATCACTCAGGGTGCTCCCGACTCATGCCCGGCCCTCCCGGGCGGATTGTCCGGACAAGAAACCTTCCGACTTTCGGACCGGGGCCCTCCGAGTGAAAAGCGCGGAGTCGCTCGTCATACAAATATGTAGAGCTGATCATGTATGTCATCGTCGCCCTACCCGGCTGATCCACTCGGGAAGGAGAGGACGGACAGTGACCCCTCTTACATGGCTGCTCATCCCCCTGGCGACGTTGTTCATGGCGAGCGTCTGGGGCCTCCTCGTGGGAAGGCCGCGGCGCGCCGACGACGTGGATGACGTGGAGCGCTACGACCGCTTCCGCGCGGCGCTGGGCCGCGCGGCTTCCTGACCGGACGGCCTCCTGACCGGACTACCTCGCGCCCTTCCGACCCGGACACCTCCCGACCGGATGACCGGCTAGCGCAGCAGCAGCTGCAAGCCGCCCACGACGGTGGCCGCGATCACCAGCTGTTCGAACAGCCGCTGGTTGATGCGGTGCACCGCCCACTTGCCGAGCAGCGCACCGGGCACGACGAAGACCACGAGCAGGGCGTCCAGGAGGAGCGAGCGGCCGTCGATCAGTCCGAGACCGGCGCTGAACGGCACCTTGGAGACGTTGACGATCAGGAAGAAGAAGGCCGACGTACCGAGGAAGCCGAGCTTGCGGAAGCCCGCCGACAGCAGGTACAGCGACATCACCGGGCCGCCCGCGTTGGCGACCATGGTGGTGAAGCCGCCGAGGACGCCGTAGGAGCGGGCCTTGAGGCGGCCCGGACGGGTGCTGACCGCGTCCGGCTCCTCCCCACGGTCGGCGCTGCGGCGCCGCCACACCGTCACCCCCGCCATCAGCAGCAGGATCGCCCCGATCGACGTCCGTACGATCCCGTCGTCGGCCCACATCAGGAACAGGGTGCCGACGACCACCCCCGCCGCGACCGCCGGGAACAGCCGCCACAGCGTGGGCCAGTGGGCGTGCCGCCGGTAGGTGAGGACGGCGAGGACGTCGCCGGCGATCAGGACCGGCAGCAGCACTCCTGTGGAGGCGCGGGCGGGCAGGACGGCCGCGAAGACGGCCAGGCTGACCGTGTTGGCCCCGCTGACGGCGGTCTTCGAGAAGCCGACGAGCAGGGCCGCGAAGGTGAGCGCGGCGAATCCCCACCCGGATATGTTCCAGAGCGTCATCGTGTTCATGCGGTGACCGATGTTATGTCCTGACAACCGCGGGGCGTAGACCGTCTCACCTGGAGGAGTCGTGGCCGACGTCCGCGAGCACGTCCTGACCGGCGTCCGGGGCGCCCTCGCCGTCCGCGAGTGGCCGCACCCGCGACCGCGGTACGTCGCGCTCGTGGTGCACGGGTACGGCGAGCACTCCGGCCGCTACGAGGAGCCGGCCCGCGCACTGGGCGCGCACGGAGCGGCCGTGTACGCCCCCGACCACATGGGCCACGGGAGGTCGGCGGGCGAACGCGTGGTGGTCGAGGACTTCGAGGAGGTCGTCACCGACGTGCGCGCCGTGGCGGATCTGGCCCGAGCCGCGCACCCCGGGCTGCCGCTCGTGCTGATCGGCCACTCCATGGGCGGGCTGATCTCCGCCCGCTACGCCCAGCGCCACGGCGCGGAACTCGCCGCGCTCGTGCTGTCCGGGCCGGTCATCGGCGCCTGGGAGCTCCCGGGCCGGCTGCTGGCCCTGGACGAGATCCCCGACACGCCGGTCAGCCCGGCCGCGCTCTCCCGGGACCCGGCGGTCCGTTCGGCGTACGCGGCGGACCCGCTCGTCTGGCACGGCCCGATGAAGCGGCCGACGGTCGAGGCGTTCGCGCGGACCCTGAAGGCCGTCGCCGAGGGCGGCGACGTCGGGGAACTGCCCGTGCTGTGGCTGCACGGCGACGACGACCGGCTGGTCCCGCTCGGCGGGAGCCGGGCCGGGATCGAGCGGCTCGGCGGCACGCTGACCGAACGGATCTACCCGGGCGCCCGGCACGAGGTGTTCCTGGAGACGAACCGGGCGGAGGTTTTCGCGGACATGACGGACTTCCTGGACCGCGTACTCGCGCGCTGAGCGCCCGTCTCGGGCCCGGAAAAGGGCGTCCGACCTGGGCGGGGCGGTTGTTTGCCCCGTTTCGACGAGGGCACTCGCGCCCCCATGGAGTGGTTGCGCGGTGCGGGTGGGACCGGCCGGGACCAGCGAGGACGAACGCATCGCACCGCTCCGGACCGCCAGAGACGACTCCCAGAGACGGCTCCCCAAGGAGGACCACCGTATGACTGTCGTGAAGAGCACGATCCCCGAAGCGGCCCGTCAGGTCACCGGGGACGCGCTGCAGAGCACTCTCGTGGACCTTCTCGGGCTCTCCCTGATCGGGAAGCAGGCGCACTGGAACATCGTGGGACCGCGGTTCCGGTCCATCCACCTCCAGCTCGACGAAGTGGTGGCGGCGGCCCGCGAGTTCGCCGACACGGTCGCGGAGCGCGCCGCGGCGCTCGGCCTGCCGCCGGACGGACGCCCGGAGACGATCGCCTCGGCCTTCACGCTGCCCGGCCCCAAGGACGGCTGGGTGCGCGACACGGAGGTCGTCGCGGTCATGGTCGAGTCCCTGGAGGCGGCCATCAAGCGGCTGCGCGAGCGCATCGACGCGACGGAGAAGCCCGACCCGGTCACCCAGGACCTGCTGATCACGATCACGGCCGAACTGGAGAAGCAGCGCTGGATGTTCGCCGCCGAGAACGTGAGCGAGCGCGGCTGAGCACGGCACGGCGGCGGGCCGGCCGGTCCGGCGTACGCACCGCCGTCACCCGAGCGGCCCCGTCCCGCGGCGGCGGGCATGCGGGACGGGAGCGCCGCGCCTAACGTCGAAACCGCACACCAACGGCGGTGTCCGGCACGGCCCCGACGCCGTCCGAGGGTGCCGGTTCGGCGTGGGAGGTTGGTCAGCCAATGAGACTCACCGAAGCACACCGCCGCGACCGGGACCCGGACCGGCCGCTGCTCGTCAGCAGATGGCATGAGACGGCGGACCGGCATCTGACCCCGCTGCGACGGTCGTTGCTGATCACCTGGATCTCCTTCGGGGTCACCTTCGGCACCGTCCGCGTCATCACGCACGGCATCCGGGGCGGCTGGCTGCCCTGGGGCAACATCTCCGCCGGTGGCGAGCACCTGCACCACTACAACATCGGCATCGCCACCCTCGCCGGCGTGGGCCTGATCGCCGTACGCGGTGACGAACGCGCGGTCGGGCACCCCGCCGTCGCGGCCGCCTACGGCTGCGGCACCGCCCTCATCTGCGACGAGTTCGCACTCCTGCTGGATCTCAAGGACGTCTACTGGGCCAAGCAGGGGCGGATCAGCGTCGACGTCTCCCTCGGAGTGCTCTCCGTACTGGGCGCCTACCTGACGGCGAAGCCGTTCTGGCACGAGATCGGCCGTGTCACCCGGCACCACATCGTCGCCGCGGCCGCACGCCACGGTGGCGCCACCGCCTGATTCCCGCACCGCCCACCACAACCCGGGCGCCGTCATGCACGCCGCGCGGGCGGTCGCACCCACCGTGAGGAGCAAGGCATGAGCCCAGCCGAGCGCCAGGAGCGCGGCACCGAGGCCTCCGGGCAGGATCCCGCCCCTCAGCAGTGCGGGGTCCCGGACCGGCCCGTGCGGTCCCAGGCGGCGGGACCGGGGCCGTCCGCGATACGTATGCGCATATCGCGGGCCGATCCCTGGTCGGTGATGACGACGAGCTGTCTGGTGCTGCTGGGACTCGGTGCCTGCGTGCTCGTCACCATGGTGCTCGTCTGGGCCATGCTCACCGCGATGGACCCGGAAGCCTGGCCCTCCTTCGGCTGGACGCTCGTCATCGCCGCCGGTGTCGTCACCCTGGAGGTCGTCCTGGGTACGGCCATGGCGACCCTGGGCGCGTTCCTCTACAACATGTCCTCGCAGTACGCCGGGGGTGTCCATCTGACGCTGGCGGAGGACGCGGCGGCCGCCTCCGATCTCCGGCCCGACCTCCGGCCCGATCTGCTGCCGGACGTCGGCGGGGTGTTCCACCGTTTCCAGGACCGCCTGGGATTTCCGCCGCCCGGCTGCGGAGCGCGCTACGTCGAGTTCGTCGACCGCTGCGGCGACGCGTGGCGGCGGCTGCGCGGCCGCGTCGGCGGCGGCCGGATCACTCCGCAGGACAGTCCGTACGACACTCGGCAGGACAAGGACAGCCGGCCCGGCCCGGACGACGGCCACGGCCAGGACGACCGCGACCGGAGGGACCGGGACGACCCGGACACCCGGGTCGAGGAGACCACTCCCGGCTGACGGCCCGGGCTCCCGGCTGACGGCCTGGACTCCCCTCTGCCGACGGCCAGGACTCCCCCGGCTCCGGGCACCCCGCGGCCAGCCGGCGGTCAGCCGCCGAGGCCGGGCGGCAGGTGCAGCAGGCGCGCGATGGTGCGCAGTACCCCGTTGTCGTTGTTGGAGGGGGCCAGGTGGCGGGCCCGGCCGATGACCTCGGGGTGGGCGTTGGCCATGGCGAACGACCACTCGGCGGCGTCCAGCATCTCCAGGTCGTTGAGGTAGTCGCCGAACACCAGGGTCTGGGCGGGCGTGATCCCCAGGTCCCGCTGGAGCCGGCGCAGCGCGGCGCCCTTGTCGGCGGTGCGGTTCATCACGTCGACCCAGTGCTCGCCCGAGACGACGACCTGGTGGGTGGCGGCGAACCGCGCCAGCGCCGGGGCGGTGGTCCGCTCGGCCGACCCGAAGTCGAACAGGGCCACCTTGATGATGTCGTCGTCGACGGCCGCCGCGTCCGGCACGATCCGGTGCCGTACGTAGTACTTGCGGACCTCGGCCAGGAAGGCCTCGTCGGTCCGCTCCACATAGGCCGACCGCTTGCCGCAGACCACGGCGCCCACGTCCACGCCCTGGGCGACGAGTTCCCGTACGGATCCGACGAGGCCGGCCGCGAGGGCCGGGTCCAGGGGGTCGGAGCTCAGCTCCACGCCGTCCCGGACGACGTAGGTGCCGTTCTCCGCGATGAACACCATGCCCTCGTCGTGGCCGGCGAACTGCTCGGCCAGCGTCGCGTACTGACGGCCGCTCGCGGGGCTGAACAGCACACCGCGGCGGCGCAGCTCGGCCAGGGTCGGCCACAGTCCGGCCGGGAGTCGCTTGGCGTCGTCCAGGAGCGTGCCGTCCATGTCGGTGACGATCAGCCGTATGCCGGCGGGGCCGGTGACGGTTTCCGGGGCGGGCTCGGGGGTGGTGAGCAGGGGCGAGGGTGTGCTGGGCATGTCCGTTTTCCGTGGCGGGCGCGGCGGGCGCGTCCGGGGTGGTGGGGCGCCGGCTCCGTTGCCGTGCGCGAGGGGTGCGGTGGTCGACGCCGTACCGACTCCGGGACGTCGCCGGCCGGGTCGGCCGGGCCGTGTGCCTCCGCGGTGGCGCCACGGCCCCGCCAGCCTACCGGGGCCGCCTGGCAGGGGTTCCCGACCAGGTCCGGGGCCGCCCGGGGCCCGGGGCCGGCGGTCTCCCCGGCCGGCCGGGTTCGGCCGATTCCCGGACACGGTGATCACCGGGCGGCACAATGGCGACGTCGGCCGCGGCCGGCCGCGGGCAGGGCGCGACCACGGCCACGACCGTCACGAGACGGCACGCGACCAACCAGGAGTGCAGACGTGAGCGAGAGCCACACCCCGCCGGACGGGTCGCCGAGGCTGAACACCGCGGTGGCGCACAACGCGCGCGTGTGGAACTACTGGGTCGGCGGCAAGGACAACTACGAGGTCGACCAGCAGGTCGGCGAGCACGTCGCCGGGATGTTCCCGGTGATCCGGGAGGTGGCCCGCGCCGACCGCGAGTTCCTCGGACGGGCGGTCCGCCACCTGACCGCCGAGCGCGGGGTGCGCCAGTTCCTCGACGTCGGCACCGGGCTGCCGACGGTCGACAACACCCACGACACAGCCCAGCGGATCGCCCCGGACGCGCGGATCGTGTACGTCGACAACGACCCGGTCGTCCTCGCGCACGCCCGCACGCTGCTGACCAGCACCCCCGAGGGCGCCACCGCCTACATCGAGGCCGATGTGCACGCCCCGGAGGCCATCGTCGAACGTGCCTCCGCGACCCTCGACTTCGGCCGGCCCGTCGCGGTGATGATGCTGGGCATCCTGAACTTCGTGCTGGACACCGACCAGGCGCGCGACATCGTCCGCCGTGTCATGGCGGCGGTCCCCTCGGGCAGTTTCCTGGTGCTGACGCATCCCACCTACGACGCCGACCTCGGCGGCGAGGGCAACGTCCCGGCGATGGAGTTCTGGAACGCCAACGCCACACCGCCGATCACCGCCCGCTCCCGTGCCGAGGTGGCCGCCTTCCTCGAGGGCCTGGATCTGGTCGAGCCGGGCCTGGTGCCGTGCTCGCGGTGGCGTCCGGACGGCGACTCCCCCGCCGCGGTACCGCAGTTCGGCGCGGTCGCCGTGAAACCCTGACGCGTGCGGTACCCGGCCGCCGGTTCGCCCGAGCCCGTCGAGGAGGACTATGACCACCCTTGCCGACCCCGTCCCCGGCGGGCGTCCCGGCGACGTCGAACGGGCCACCGCGCTCAGCGGTGAACTCGCCGGTCGAGGCGTGCACGGAGTCGTCCTGGCCTACGTCGACACCGCGGGGATCGCCCGGGTCAAGACGGTACCGACGGCCAAGCTCCCCTCGGCGGCGGCCTGGGGAGTGGGCATGTCCCCGGTGTTCGACACCTTCCTGGCGCACGACTCGATCGTCACCACCGACGTCCTCGGCTCCCCCGACGGCGATCTGCGGCTCTACCCCGACCTCGACCACCTGGTGGTCCTGTCCGGGCAGCCCGGCTGGGCCTGGGCCCCGGTCGACCGGATCACGCAGGAGGGCGAGCGCCACCCCGGGTGCAGCCGTACGTTCCTGCGCAGGATCACCGCCGACGCCGAGCGGCACCACGGCCTCACCTTCGAGGCGGCCATCGAGGTCGAGTGGGCCGTGGGCCAAGAACACGCGCCCGGCGGCGAGTTCGAGCCCGCGGTGTCGGGTCCGGCGTACGGGGCCGTCCGGCAGGTGGAGCTGAGCGACTGCGCCGCCGACCTGCTGGCGGCCCTCGCGGCACAGGGCGTGGACGTGGACCAGTTCCACCCCGAGTACGCGGCCGGGCAGTTCGAGGTGTCCGTCGGCGCGCTGGACCCGGTGGCGGCGGCCGACCGCAGCGTGCTGGTGCGGCAGACCGTGCGGGCCGTGGCCCGGCGGCACGGGCTGAAGGTCTCCTTCGCGCCGGCGGTCCTGGCGCGGGGCGTGGGCAACGGCGGCCATGTCCACCTCTCGGCCTGGCGCGACGGGACCAACCTGCATTCCGGGGGCGACGGCCGCCACGGCATGACGGCCGAGGCCGAGTCCTTCACGGCCGGCCTCCTCGCCCATCTGCCCGCGCTGACGGCGGTGACCGCGCCGAGCCCGTCCAGCTATCTCAGACTCAAGCCCTCCCAGTGGGCCGGGGTGTTCACCGCCTGGGGCCGGGAGACCCGCGAGGCCGCGCTGCGCGTGGTCACCGGGACCCGAGGGCTGGGCGCGCGGGCGGCCAACCTGGAGGTCAAACCGGTCGACCTCGCGGCCAACCCGTACCTGGCGCTGGGCTGCCTGATCGCCGCCGGGCTGGACGGGACGGCGTCGTCGACGCCCCTGCCCGAGGAGATCACCGGGGACCCGGCCCGGTTCGGCGAGGCGGAGGCGGCGGCCCGTGGCGTACGGCGCCTGCCGGTCTCGCTGGCGGAGGCGGTGGCCGCGTTCCGCGGGGACGACCTGCTGCGCACGGCTCTCGGACCGGTCCTCGCCGACGCGGTCACCGCCGTGCGGCAGGGCGAGATCGCGGCCGTCGAGGGGCTGGACGACGAACAGGTCGCGGCGGCGTACCGCTGGACGTACTGATGAGCGCGCCGACCGGGGCCGGAGGGGTCCAGGAGGCGCTGGCGGCGCTGCCGCTCGTGGACCACCACTGCCACGGGGTCGTCACCGCCGACCTGGACCGGACCGGCTTCGAGTCCCTGCTCACCGAGGGCGAGGTGTGGCCCGGCAGCGGCATCTCGCCGTTCGACAGCCCAGTCGGTGTGGCCGTGCGCCGGCACTGCGCGCCGGTCCTGGACCTGCCGCGCCACGCGCCCGCCGAGGCGTACCTGGACCGCCGGGCCGAGTTGGGCGCGGCGGAGGTCAACCGGCGCTTCCTCGGCGCCTGCGGCACGGCCGTCTTCTGCGTCGACACCGGCTTCGCTCCCGAGCCCGGCACCACCCCGCGGGAGCTGGCCGGCGCCGCGGGCGGCGGCGCGGTGGCGTACGAGGTCGTACGGCTGGAGCGCGTCGCGGAGGCCGTGGCGGCCGAAGGCGTCGAGCCCGGCGAGTACGGCGCCGCCTTCCGTGCGGCCGCGCAGGACGCCGTGCGGCGGCCGGGCGTGGTCGCGGTGAAGTCGGTGGCCGCCTACCGCACCGGCTTCGACCTGGACCCGGCACGCCCCTCGCCGGAGGAGGTCACGCGGGCGGCGGCCGGCTGGCTCGCGCGCGCGGGCGACCGTCTCGACGACCCGGTGCTCGTACGGCATCTGCTGTGGACGGCCGTCGACCTCGGTCTGCCCCTCCAGCTGCACACCGGATTCGGCGACGGCGACATCCGCCTGCACCGCGCGGACCCCGCCCTTCTGACCGACTGGCTGCACCTGACCGCCGGCACGGTCCCGGTCCTGCTGCTGCACTGCTGGCCCTACCAGCGCCAGGCCGCCTATCTGGCCGCCGTGTTCGAGCGGGTGTACCTCGACGTCGGTCTGACGCTGCACCACGTGGGTCCCGCCCGGGCCCGGGCGGTCCTGGCCGAGGCCCTGGAGATCACGCCGTTCCGCAAGCTGCTGTACAGCTCCGACGCCTACGGTGTGGCCGAGTTCCACCACCTGGGCGCGGTGGCCTTCCGGCAGGGGCTGGCCGGACTGCTGCGGGAGCGGGTGGACGCCGACGAGCTGAGCCCGGCGGACGCGTTGCGGATCGCCCGCTGGGCGGGACGGGACAACGCCCGGCGGGTCTACGGATTCACCGACCTCACCGACCTCGACGACCCCGCTGACCCCGCCGATCTCCCTACCACCGACCTCCCCCGTTGAGCACCACTGAAAGTATGATCAAGCGATGTCTGACATGACCGAAACCACGCCCGGTTGGCTGACCACGGACGAGCTGGAGTCGGCACGCGCCCGCATGCCGATCCTGTACGTCGAGGCGGTGCCGGTGCGCGTCGACGACAGCGGCGAAGTGACCAGCATCGGCCTGCTGCTGCGCATCGGACCGGACGGAACGGTCAACCGGACCCTGGTCTCCGGCCGAGTGCTGCACCACGAGCGCGTGCGGGACGCCCTGCTGCGCCATCTGGAGAAGGACCTCGGTCCGGTGGCGCTGCCCCGCGTGCCGGCGTCCCTCCAGCCGTTCACCGTCGCCGAGTACTTCCCGACGGCCGGCATCACGCCGTACCACGACCCGCGTCAGCACGCCGTGTCGCTGGCCTACATCGTGCCGGTCGCCGGCGACTGCCGTCCCCGGCAGGACGCGCTGGACCTGGTGTGGTTCAGCCCGCAGGAGGCGGCCTCCGCGGCGCTGCAGAGCGAGATGCCGGGCGGGCACGGGGTGCTGCTCAAGCAGGCGCTGGCCCACGTGGGTCACGCGTACTGACGGGCGCCGCGAAGGGCGCCTCCGGTATCACCGGCGGCGCCCTCCCAGGCCCGGCCGGCTATCCGGCGGTCGCACGGGCCGCCGGGGCCGGGCGGCGGTCCTCCTCCATCACGAGGTGGTCGGCCGGCCCGTCCGGGTCGAGGAGCCGGCCCAGTCGGCCCGGCACGTCGAAGCCGACGAGGACCACGACGATCATCGTCCCGGCGAAGGTGAGGACGGCCAGCGCGTGGCCCAGGTCCATGCCGGAGGCGAGGCGGGCGCCGAGGACGGGGGCCACGGCGCCGCCCAGGGCGCCCACGTTGTAGGTGAAGCCCAGCGCGGCGGCCCGGGTGTGGGTCGGGAAGTGGCCGCCGATGTACCGGGGCAGCAGGCCGGAGATGCCGAAGCTGGTGGCCTGGAGCACGAACAGCAGCACGCCGAGCAACGGCAGGCTGTCGCGTACCGCGAAGACCGGGAAGACGAAGGCCAGTGAGGCCAGCAGCGTGAAGGCGTACGCCTTCCTGGTGCCGATCCAGTCGCCCATGAACCCGGCCAGCCAGCAGCCGGCCATCGTGCCGAAGCCCGCGTAGTAGAGCGCGTCGGTGACCTGGCCGGCGTCGTAGCCCAGGTCGGTCTTCAGATAGGTGGGCAGCAGCGCCTGGATGGGCCAGGAGTACAGGAACGCGAAGAAGATCGTGACGATCATCGACACGTACAGCAGCCAGCCGCGGCGGCCGCCCAGCTGCACGGCGAAGGCGATCAGGCAGGCTCCGGCGAGCACCGACAGCACCGGTACGAGGCCGTCGCCGAGCGGGATGAAGACGGCGAGGAGCGAGACGGTGGCCGCCACCGCGAGCACCACGTTGACGGTGGCCCTGGACCGGGTGGTGAACAGCGGGCGGAAGGGGTTGGGCCGCTGCTCCCGCTCGGCGACCGAGGCCTTCCAGTCGGCGGCCTCGGGCAGCGCGCGGCGCATCCACAGCGCGACCAGGACGGGGATCAGGCCGAGGTAGAACATCCAGCGCCAGCCGAGCGACGGCACGACCCACTTGTAGACCTGGGCGGCCAGCACCGTGCCGACGGAGTAGCCGGAGATCAGGAAGCCACTGGCCCGGTTGCGCATGTGCACCGGCCAGCTCTCCATCACGTAGGTGGCGCTGGACGAGTATTCGCCGGCCATGCCCATGCCGATGGCGAGCCGGGCGACGAACAGGCTGGTGTAGTCCCAGGCGAATCCGCAGGCGAAGGTGCCCAGGGAGTACAGCAGGATGCTGACCACCATCGACAGCTTCCGCCCGAAGCGGTCACCGAGGGCACCGAGGAGCGCGCCGCCGAGCCACCGCGTGATGAACGCGGCGGAGACCAGGCTCGCCGCCTGGACGGTGTCGAGGTGGAAGTCGGCGCTGATCTCGGTGAGGACCAGGGTGATCAGGACGAAGTCGAAACCGTCGAGGACGTAGCCGATCCAGGCGGCGAAGAAGGACTTCCACTGACTGCGGCCCACCTGGCGGAACCAGGGCGGCTTGGATGGCGCGGTGAGGTGCACGGTTGCTCCAGGATGCCGGACGGACTCGTCGCCGAGCACCGTCGGAAGGTAAAGGCGCCTCTATCGACGTGTGAGGTGCGTCGCGAAGCGGTGGGTGAGGGCGGTCGGGGCGGTGATGGCGGTGCCGACGACCACGCTGTGGGCGCCCTGGGCGAGCGCCTCGGCCGCCTCCTCGGGGGTGCCGATCCGTCCCTCGGCGACGACGGGGGTGCCGGTCGCTCGGGCGAGGGCGGCGACCAGTTCCAGGTCGGGGCCGGACTGGCGCGGGGAGCCGGGCGCGTATCCCGACAGGGTGGTGGAGACGAAGTCGGCGCCCTGCCGGGCGGCGAGCACGCCTTCCTCCAGCGTGGCGACGTCCGCCATGACCAGGGCGCCCGCGGAGTGCACGGCGGTCACGAGGTCGGCGAAGGAGCCGCCGTCCGGGCGCGGGCGCGCCGTGGCGTCCGCGGCGACCACGTGGGCGCCGGCCTCGGCGACGGCGAGGGCGTGGCGCACGGTCGGGGTGATGTAGACGCCGGTGTCGCCGTCCTTCCACAGCCCGATCACGGGCAGGGCGACGGCGGCGGCGACGGCGGCCACCACCTCGGGACCGTTGACGCGGACGGCCGCGGCGCCGCCGGCCTCGGCGGAGCGCGCCAGCCGGACCAGGGTCGCGGTGTCGCGCATCGGGTCGCCCTCGGGAGCCTGGCAGGAGACGATCAGCCGGCCGGCGACGGCGGCTACGGGCGAGGGGGTCGTGGTCATCGAGGTCCTTACGAGGAGTGCGGGGACAGTGCGCGGGTGAGCAGGGCCGCCCCCAGTACGGCCGCGTCGGATCCGAGGCGCGGCGGCACCGGGCGCAGCCGGCGCAGGGGGGCCATCAGCTCGGCGCGGAAGGCGTCGGTCAGCGCGGACCAGTACAGGTCGCCGATCCGTGGTACGCCGCCGCCGATCACGACGCGGTCCGGGCCGAGCGCGTTGGCCAGGCCGCCGACGGCGCTTCCCGTGGCCCGTGCCCCGGTGGTGATCGCCTGCCGTGCGGTGGCGTCGCCCGCGGCGGCGCGTTCCGCCACGGTCTGGAGGCGGTCGGCCGTCCGGCCGCTCAGGCGCTCGTACAGCGCGGTGATCGCGGGTCCCGAGGCGATCGCCTCGAGGTGGCCGCTGCCGCCGCAGGTGCAGGGCAGGCCGGTGGCCTCGGGGCTCGGCACATGGCCCAGGTGGCCCGCGATGCCGGCGCTGCCGTGCAGCATCCGGCCGTCCACCGCGACGGCGCCGCCGACTCCGGTGCCCACGGCGACGTAGACGAGGGAGGCGGACGGGTCGCCGGTCTCGGGGAGTTCGGTGGCGGCCGTGGCGCGTACGTCGTTGTCGCAGGCGACCGGCAGTCCCGTACGGTCGGACAGGCCCGCGGCCAGCGCGGTGCCGGCCCATCCGGTGATGGAGTCGGTGGCGCTGGTGACGGTGCCGGTGCGCGGGTCCACCACACCGGCGGCGGCGACTCCGATCGCCCGGGCGCCGTCGTCCACCTCGCGGGCCGCGACGGCGAGCGCGTCGAGCACGGCCCGCGCGCCCGCCCGCGCCGGTGTCGGGCGGGTGTGCCGGCGCAGCACCGTGCCGTCCGGGCCGACCAGGGCTGCCGCGATCTTGGTGCCGCCCAGGTCGAGTCCGATGACGGGAGCGGTGCCGGGGGCCGGGGTCCGCGTCATCGGACCGGGGTGAGCCCGGCGGCGCGCAGCCGCGCGTCGACCTCGGCGACGGGTGCGGCGCCCAGCTGGATCTGCGGGAAGGCGGTGTCGCCGCAGTCGATGACGCCCAGCAGGCGCAGCGCCGCCTTGAACGCGCCCAGCGCGGAGGAGCTGCGGCCCATCTCGGCCTCGGGGCCCGCGTCGACCATGGCGAACAGGCCGGTGAGCCGCTCCTGCTCCTTGACGGCCGACGACCAGTCGGCGGCCCGGGCCGCCTCGTAGAGCCGGACGTAGCCGGCGGGGTCGACGTTGCCCAGGCCGGGGACGACGCCGTCGGCGCCGGCCAGCAGCGCCGCGTCGACGGTCAGTTCGGAGCCGGTGAGGACGGAGAAGGCGGGCGCGGGTCCCTCGGCGCGGCCCTGGCCTCCGCCGAGTGCGACGAGCAGGCGGCGCAGGGAGCCCTCGTCGCCGCTGCTGTCCTTGAGGCCGGCCAGGGTGCCGTCGGCGGCCAGTTCGAGGATCAGGGCGGTCGACAGCTTGCTGTGCACGGAGACCGGCAGGTCGTAGGCGAACAGCGGCAGGTCCACCGTCTGGCGGATCCGGCGGAAGTGGGCGGCGATCTCCCGGGGGTGGGTGCGGGTGTAGAAGGGCGCGGTGACCACCAGCGCGTCCGCGCCGATCCGGGCCGCCTCGCGGGCGTGGTCGAGGACGCGGGGGGTGGTGGTGTCGATGATGCCCGCGAGGACCGGTACCCGTCCGTCGACCGCGTTGACCACCGTCTCCAGGGCGGTGCCCCGCTGCTCGTCGGTGAGGTAGGCGACCTCGCTGGTCGAGCCGAGGGCGAAGAGCCCGTGGACGCCGCCGTCGAGCAGGTGCTCGACCAGCCGGACCAGGGAGGCCGTGTCGACCTCGCCGTGGGCGTCGAGCGGGGTGCACACGGGCGGGACGACTCCGCGCAGGGGTGCGGTCAGAGGCATGGGGGCTACTCCATGGGCTGGAAGACGGAACTGCTGATCGCGGCCGGCTACTCCACGAAAGGGATGTCAGATGTCTGACGTCCGAACAATAAGACGCAGCCGTCCGGGTCGGTCAAGAGGGGGACGGCTCACACTCTCGATTCCGACCCGGGCGGCAAGTCCCGACGAGGGGAACGACGTCCGGGGCCCACCGGTACGGGCGGGCCGCTCCGGTGACCGGTCAGGCGGTGCGCTCGACCTCGCCCACCGCGCCCCGGCCCGCCTGCGCCTGAGCCTCCGCCAGCCGCCTGCGCACCGGCGCGTAGTGGCCGGAGAGGGCGTGCACGAACCCCTCGACGTCTCCCTGCCTGGCCGCCCGCACGATGGCGCGGTGGTCGGCGATGGTTCCCGCCTCGGCCTCCTCGGAGATGCCCTCCAACTGCGGCGCGACGATGGCGTAGACGTCCCAGAAGGCCAGCGAGAGCTGGCTGACCAGCTCGTTCTGGAGCGGTTCCATCAGCCGCTCATGGAAGGCCCGGTCGCATTCCGCGAAGCCGTGGTCGTCGTGGGCGCCGCGACGGTCCATCTCGTCGACGAGGACGTCGAGGGCGTCGAGATCCTCGGATCCGAGCGTCGCCATGATGCGTGCGGCCATGCCGCGTTCGATCAGCTCGCGCACCTCGACCAGCTCGGACAGGATCCGGAAGTCGTCCTTGGGGCTGAGCAGACCGCGGAAGGCCAGGCCCTCCACCAGCGCGGACAGGCTCAGCCGGCCGACGTACGTGCCATGACCGCGCCGCACCTCGACGATGTCCAGCACCGCCAGGGTCTTCACGGCCTCGCGGACGCTGGACCTGCTGGCGCCGAGGGCGGTGCACAGTTCCGCCTCCGACGGCAGCGGGTCTCCCGGCTTGAGGTGATTGTCGAGGATGTAGCTCTTGATCGCCTCCGAGACCTCCTGACGCAGTGACGGCCTGACCGCCGCCCGGACCTCTTGCGGACGCGACGAATTCACCTCTTGACCCCTTCTGCTCAATGAAGCTACCTTCACAGCCTATCAAGGTCGGACATCAGACGTCTGATGTCGCGGCCCCAATTCTTCTTCCACTTCCCCGCGTTGTGCCGCCCCTGGAGGGACCTCACGTGTCGTACAAGACGCCCGTCGGCATGGATCGTCGCAGATTCCTGCGCTACGCGAGCGCCCTCGGGGCCGCCTCGGCCCTGACCGCCTCGATCTCCGCGTGCAGCGGCCCGGCCTCGACCGGCTCGAACACCAGCTCGAGCGGCCGAGGAGGCACGGACACCATCGAGACGGGCATCTCCTACGCGCTCTCGACCGGCTTCGACCCGATGATCGCCTCCGGCGCCACCCCGATCGCGGCCAACCTGCACGTCTTCGAGGGCCTGGTGGACCTGGACCCCGTCACGCTCGAGGCCAGGCCCGGCCTGGCCACCGCGCTGCCCGTCAAGGTGAACGCCACCACCTACCGCGCCACCCTGCGCGAGGGCGCCACCTTCCACGACGGATCCGACGTCACCGCCGAGGACGTCGTGTACAGCTTCGAGCGGATCCTCGACGAGAAGAACGCGTCCCTGATGGCGCAGTTCCTGCCGTTCCTCGACTCGGTCAAGGCGGTCGACGCCAAGTCGGTCGAGTTCAAGCTGAAGTACCCCTTCGCGCTGTTCCCCGGCCGTGTCTCGGTCGCCAAGATCGTTCCGAAGAAGCTGGTGGAGGCGGACCAGAAGGGCTTCGACGCCCTGCCCGTGGGTTCGGGCCCCTACCGGATGGTCTCGGCGACCCGCGAGGACAAGATCGTCTTCGAGGCGTACGACAAGTACAACGGCAGCCACCCGGCCAAGGCCAAGAAGATGGTCTGGCGCCTGGTCTCCGACCCCGCCGCCCGGGTCAGCGCCATGGAGTCGGGCCGGGTGCAGGCCATCGAGGACGTGCCCTACCTGGACGTGGACCGCCTCGCCAGGAAGGCCAAGGTCGAGTCCGTGCAGTCCTTCGGCCTGCTCTTCCTGATGTTCAACTGCAAGCAGAAGCCCTTCGACGACAAGCGCGTGCGCCAGGCGCTCCACTACGCGCTGGACACCGACAAGCTCATCACCACGGCCATGGCCGGCAACGGCTCGGCCGCCCGCAGCTACCTCCAGCCCACCCACCCCGACTTCCACCAGGCCGCCACGGTCTACGGGCACGACCCGGCCAGGGCCAGGAAGCTGCTCGGCGAGGCCGGCGTCAAGAACCTCACGGTCACCCTGCTCACCACCGACACCGGCTGGGTCAAGGACGTGGCCCCGCTGGTCAAGGAGAGCTGGGACGCCATCGGCGTGAAGACCACGCTGAGCATCGGCCAGTCCTCCGCCCAGTACGCCAAGGTGGACGCCGGCTCCTACACGGTCCTGCTCGCCCCCGGCGACCCGTCCGTCTTCGGCAACGACGTCGACCTGCTGATGCGCTGGTACTACTCCGGACTGTGGCCCGAGAGCCGCTACGGCTGGGGCGGGACCGCCGCGTACAAGAAGGTCAACTCCCTGCTGGACAAGGCCGCCCAGGCCACCGACGAAGCCACGCGCAAGGACCTGTGGGGCCAGGCCGTCGACCTGGTCGCGGACGAGGCCGCCCTCTACCCCGTCCTGCACCGCAAGCTGCCCACCGCCTGGAACGACAAGGCACTGAAGGGCTTCAAGCCCCTGCCGACCACGGGCCTGTCCCTCCTGGACGTCAGCCGCGCCTGACCCGCGTCTGACCCCGGAGCCGCGGCAGCCGCCCGGCCCCCCGCCGGGCGGCTGCCGCGCCCCGGTGCCCTCCCCTTCCCTAGGAACCCACGATGGTCACATTCCTCCGGCTCGCGCTGCGCCGTCTGGCGATCATGCCGGTGATGATCCTCGGCATCACGCTGCTCGTCTTCGTGGTGCTTCAGTTCTCGCCCGTCGACCCCGCCTACAACGCCCTGGGCGACGGTGCCTCGGCCGCGGCCCGCGCCGCCTTCGCCGAGGCCAACGGCCTCAACGACCCACTGCCGGTGCGCTACGTCCGCTTCCTCGGCCAGTTGCTGAGCGGCGACCTCGGCTCCACCGTGCCGCCCAGCCAGCCGGTGCTCGACCGGATCTCCATCGCGCTGCCCCTCACCATCCAGCTCACCGCCCTGGGCCTGGTGATCGCGATCGTCCTCGCCCTCGTGCTCGGCGTGACCGGCGCCGTCTTCCGGGACCGCTGGCCCGACCAGCTCACCCGTGTGCTGTCGATCGCGGGCGTCGCCATCCCGTCGTTCTGGCTCGGAGTGCTGCTCATCCAGCAGTTCGCCCTGAACAGCCCGGTGTTCCCCACCGGCGGCTACGTCAACCCGGCCGACTCCTTCAGCGGCTGGCTCAGGTCCATGGCCCTGCCGGCCTTCGCCCTCGCCGTCCCCGTGGCGGCCTCGCTTGCCCGTCTGGTGCGGACCTCCATGGTGGCCGAGCTGGACCGCGACTACGTACGGACCGCCACCGGCAACGGACTGCCCCGTCACGTCGTCGTCCGGGGCGTGCTGCGCAACGCGCTCATCACCCCGCTGACCGTGCTCGGCGTACGGGTGGGCTACCTGCTCAGCGGCGCGGTCGTGATCGAGACGATCTTCGACCTGCCCGGCATGGGCAAGCTGATCCTCGAGGGGGTCACCGGCGGCGACGTCGCCCTCGTCCAGGGCACCGTGCTCACCATCGCCGTCGCCTTCCTGGTCGTCAACGTCGTCGTCGACCTGCTGTACCTGCTGGTCAACCCGCGTATCAGGACGGTGTGACATGTTCCCCAGAAGCGGTCTCGTCAGGAGACTGTCCCGCCCCGGCATCCGGTTCCGGGCGCTTCCCCTGTCCTCGCGCATCGCCCTGGGCGTGCTGGGGATCGTGGTCCTCGCCGCCGTGTTCGCGCCGCTGATCGCCGCCGATCCGCTCGCCACCGGCACCCCCGTGCAGGCACCCGGCGGCGCCCACTGGTTCGGCACCGACCGGGTCGGCCGGGACATCTTCGCCCGTGTCGTCTACGGCGCCCGGTACTCCCTGGTCATCGGCCTGGGCTCGACCGCCGCCGCCCTCGTGCTGGGCGCGGTCCTCGGCTCGCTCGCCGCCACCTCGCGCAAACTGGGCGACGAGTCGGTGATGCGCACGCTCGACATCGTCATGGCCTTCCCGCCGATCGCGCTGGCGGCCGTGCTGGTCACCGTCTTCGGCACCAGCCTGCCCGTGCTCATCCTGTGCATCGCCTTCGTCTACATGCCCTCGCTCGCCCGTGTGGTGCGCGCCAACGTCATGGCGCAGTACGGCGAGGACTACGTGGCCGCCGAGAAGGTGATCGGCGCCCGCCGCGCGTACATCGTCGTCCGCCACGTGGCCGTCAACTGCGCCGCGCCCGTCATGGTGTTCGCCACGGTTCTGGTCGCCGACGCCATCATCTTCGAGGCCAGCCTGTCCTTCATCGGGGCCGGCGTGCAGGACCCCGACCCCAGCTGGGGCAACGTCCTGTCCTACGGCCGGCAGATCCTGCTGTCGGGCGGCTGGTGGGCCACCCTGCTGCCCGGACTGGTGCTGCTGGCGACCGTGCTCGCCCTGAACATCCTGTCCGAGGGCCTCACCGACGCGGCGGCGGCGCCGTCCGACGCGCGCGCCGACGACGGGGATCCGCGGTCCGGGGCGGCTTCCGAGACGGGGTCCGAGACGTCCTCCGTCAGCGGGTCCGGCGAGTCCGCCGGTGCCGTTGGTGCCGGTGAGTCCGCCGGTTCTGCCCAGTCCGCTGGTTCCTCCGAGACCGGCGACGGTGTGCGGCCCGACGCCACCCCGGTCGGCGCCGGCGCGGACGTCGACGCCGCGCTCGCCCGGCTGTCGGCGCGCGTGCTGAGCGGCCCGCCCGCCGTCGCGCCGGTCGCCGACGACGCGGCCGAACTCCTGGCCGTGAAGGACCTGACCATCCGCTTCCCCGACCGCTACGGCGACACCCGGGTCGTGGACGGCATCTCCTTCTCGGTCCGCGAGGGCGAGACCCTCGGCCTGGTCGGCGAGTCGGGCTGCGGCAAGAGCATCACCAGCCTGGCCGTCATGGGGCTGCTGGCCCGCAACGCCGAGGTCGGCGGGCGCATCGAGTACCGCGGCCGGAACCTCCTGGAGCTCGGCCCCCGGCAGCGCCGGGCCCTCAACGGCCCGGAGATCGCCATGGTCTACCAGGACGCGCTCTCCTCGCTGAACCCCTCGGTGCTCGTCGGCCGGCAGCTGAAGCAGCTCACCAGCCGCGGCGGTACGCAGACCCCCGCCGAACTCCTCGAACTGGTCGGCCTCGACCCGCGGCGGACCCTGCGCAGCTACCCGCACGAACTCTCCGGCGGCCAGCGTCAGCGCGTACTGATCGCCATGGCGCTCTCCCGCAGCCCCCGCCTGCTGATCGCGGACGAACCGACCACCGCGCTCGACGTCACCGTCCAGGCCCAGGTGGTGGAACTGCTCGAACGGCTCCGCGACGAGCTCGGCTTCGCGATGATCCTCGTCTCCCACGACCTGGCGCTCGTCGGCGATCTGTCGCACCGGATCGCGGTGATGTACGCCGGCCAGGTCGCGGAGGTCGCCGAGACCCGGTCGCTGCTGTCCGCGCCCGCCCACCCCTACACCCGCGGGCTGCTCGGCTCGGTCGTGTCGCTGGAGACGGGCGCCGAACGGCTGCACCAGATCCCCGGCATCGTCCCAGCGCCCCGCCGCTTCGGGGACGGCTGCCGGTTCGCCTCGCGCTGCGCCGCGGCGACCGACCTGTGCCGCACCACCCCGCCCGTGCCCGGCGGCGGGCCCGACCACAGCACCGCGTGCCACCACCCCGTGCCGGCCGCCCTGCTTCAGGAGAGCAACCGATGATCCGGCTCGACCACGTACACGTACGCCACAAGGCCCGCGGCGGCGGCCTGTTCGACCGGAGCCACGTGCACGCCCTGACCGACGCCTCACTGAAGGTCGGGCGTGGGGAGATCGTCGGGCTGGTCGGCGAGTCCGGCTGCGGCAAGTCGACCCTGGCCCGGGTGCTCACCGGTCTGCAGCGGCCCACCGAGGGCACGGTCACCTTCCACGGCGAGGACCTGTGGGCGATGCCCGGTGCCCGGCGCCGCGACGAGTTCGGCTCCTCCGTCGGCGTCGTCTTCCAGGACCCGTCGACCGCCCTGAACCCCCGGCTGCCGGTGGGCCGGATCCTGCGCGACCCGCTGGACGTGCACCGGCGGGGCGACGTCAAGGAACGCGACGCGCGGGTCGAGGAGCTGCTGGACCTGGTCGGCCTGCCCGCGCACACCCTGCGGGCCCTGCCGGGACAGCTCTCGGGCGGGCAGCGCCAACGCGTGGCCATCGCCCGCGCACTCGCCCTGGAACCGGAGTTGATCGTCGCCGACGAGCCGACCAGCGCACTCGACGTGTCGGTACGCGCGCAGGTCCTGAACCTGCTGGTGGACCTGCGGGACCGGCTGAAGCTCGGCATGGTGTTCATCTCGCACGACATCCAGACCGTGCGGCACCTCGCCGACCGGCTCGCCGTGCTCTACCTCGGCCGGATCGTGGAGGAGGGTCCGGCGCGGCGCGTCGCCGCCTCCCCCGCGCACCCGTACACCCAGGCCCTGCTGTCGGCCACCCCGAGCCTGATGGAGCGCAGCGAACGCATCGTGCTGCACGGCCCGGTGCCGTCGGCAGTCAACCCGCCGCCCGGCTGCCCCTTCAGCACCCGCTGCTGGAAGGCCGACGACACCTGCCTGACCGCCTTCCCCGCGGCCGGGTCCGGCCCCGGCGAGTCCCACCGGTGGCACTGCGTCCATCCGCAGACCGAGGGCGACCGGTCGTAGGGACGACTTCGCGTACGGGCCCTCTCCTCCACCTTGCCGAGGTGGAGGAGAGGGCCCGTACGCGGTTGTCAGGAATCGGATCGGCGGGCCGCCGTGTGGAAGTCGCGGTGCAGTTCACGCAGGCGGTCGGTCAGGGCCGGGACGGGGCCCTGCACCGTCAGGCTGGGTACCACGTCCTGGATCGGCAGGCAGCGCACCGGGGAGGGCGGCACGCCCAGTTCGGCCAGCCAGTCGGTCAACTGGGCTGCCGAGTGGGCGTAGACGATCCGGCCGAGGCCGGCCCAGCCGTGGGCGGCCGCGCACATGGGGCAGTGCTCCCCGGAGGTGAAGACGGTGGCCTCCGCCCGCTGCCGCTCGGTGAGATGGGCGGTGGCCCAGCGGACCAGCTCGAACTCCGGGTGCCGGGTGTTGTCGTCCAGACTGTGCACCCGGTTGCGGTCCTCCGCCAGGACCTGCCCGTCGGCACCGACCAGGACCGAGCCGAACGGCTCGTCCCCGGCCCGCACCGCCTCGGCGGCCAGCTCGACCGCGCGCTCCAGATGCCGCAGCTCGACGGCGTTCGGTTCGATGAGGGCCATGGTCTCTCCTTCGCACGGGGCGAGTCGGCGGGGAAACTGAAAGGGTAGTACCGCACCACTCCGGTACGATCCTTGACCTGCTCTTCGCAGGAGGCCGCCGTCACGTCCACGGCCGTCAGGGATGCGGCCGGGTCGGGCTCCTGTCCAGCAGCCCGCACCGTTCCAGCCGTTGCCGGACTGCTCAGGAACGGCCCGTCACCGTTCCCTTGGCCCACGCCTCGATGAGCTCGGTGGCCTGGTCGACGTTGAGCCTCGGATCGCACAGCGAGGTGTAGTGGCGCTGCAGTTCGTCCTCGTTCTCCACCGATCCTCCGACGCATTCCGTCACGTCGTCCGCGGCGACCTCCAGGTGGAGCCCGGCGGCGTGCTGCCGGCTCGCCTCGAGGATGTCGCGGAACCGCAGAGCCTCGGTGATCACGTCGGTGAGATGACGTGTCTTCAGGCCGAGCCGGGATTTCACGGTGTTGCCGTGCATGGGGTCGCTCAGCCAGATCACCGGGTGTCCCGCGTTCGCCACACGACGCACGATGGGCGGCAGGGCCTCCTGAATCTGGTTTCGGCCCATCCGCGGTATCAGGACGAGGCGGCCTGGCTCGCGTCGCGGATCGAGCGCCTCACACGCCCTCAGTATGTCGTCCGGGTTCGCGGTCGGTCCGATTTTGCATCCCACCGGATTGACGACGGAGGAGAGCAGAGCGACATGCGCGTCGGCCGGCCGGCGTGTCCGTTCCCCGATCCATGGCAGGTGTGTCGAGGCCAGGAACAGGTCATCCGTGTCAGGACCGCGGCGGATCAATCGAGATTCATAGTCGATGACCAGGGCCTCGTGGCTCGACCATGGCCCTTCCATGGTCCGGATACGACCGTTTCCCTGGCGGTGCGCCCGCATCGCCCGATGCACCTCGCGGCCGGCCTGATAGGCCCACACCATGCGCCGCGGGCTGGCCTTCCGGGTCTCCGGCGCGGCAATTTCCGAATTGATCATGTGCCCCCGAAAAGAGGGAATGCTCAGTGCTCCGTGACCTTCGGTCGCCTGCGACCTGGGTTTGGCGAACTGTCCACCCATGCGGCCGACACGAATGACCTTCTGGCCGGTGAGTTCGCTGAGCCGATCACCCAGCCTGTCGATGACATGCAGCTTCTCCGATACATGTCGAGGCGTGCATTCGTAGAAGCTCTCCGCGCAGTCGCCCAGTTGAAGCAGGAGAGCGTTGGTCGTCGTCAGGCTCGACAGCGACCACCGCAGCCGCCGGATCTCCGCGGCCGTCACCAGGGGCGGAGCCGACGCCAGCCGTTGGCAGGCCTCCTGGTAGTCCTCGTGGTCCCGCCAGTCCGGTTGCTGGGCCGCCGGCATGTTCTCCCACGGCCCGAGTTGGGTGAAGTCCCCGGTTGAGCTGGGTGGTTGCATGTGTGCTCCCGTCGAGAGATCAGCGCGACGTGCCTCCGGGAGCCACGGCCGGCCGCGAGCCGGTCGCCGGATGAGCGGGTCTCGTTCGCCCGGACCGGCCCGGCCGCGCCGGGGCTTCCCACCCTGTCGAGGCGTGTGCCGGTAGCGTGACCCAGCGGCCGGTGCGCGCACATCACGTCTTTGCGCTGCTGAAGGCACGTATTTACCGGATGCCTGGTACCGCAGCCGTGCGTCGCGCTCTCCGTCGCTGTGGTCGCGGGTGGCGCGATGAGCTCATTGCCGGCGGTGTTCTCGGGGCGTACCGCCCTGCGCGCTCCGCTGCGGCTCGACAGCAGCCGGCCGCCGACGGGGCCGGAGGGCACCGTCGGCGGCCGGAGCCGACGACGAGGAGGATCAGCCGCCGTTCAGCTTGCGCTGAACGAAGTCGAAGCTGAGGTCGCCGATCTGCGGCGCGTACTGAGCCGCGGCGTCGACTGCGGACTGGAAATTCTCACCTGCCCAGATCCTGCTCTTACCGCAGTCGGCGGCATAGTCGGTCCAGCTGCTCCAGTGCAGCATGAGGTCACTGGCCGGGGTGACTCCCGGTTCGATGACGGAGGCACCCTTGGCGACGGGAAAGTAGAGGTTGATCTTGTCGGTGCCCGTGAAACGCCGCACCTTCTGGGCGAAGACAAGGCACATCGCGGCAGTGGCCGAAGGGTACTCGGGGTGGTCGGCAGAGTAGCTCTTGTTCAGGTAGCTCTGCCATTCGTCTCCGGTGATGTCGCCGACGGTGCCCTTCCCGGGCCCACCCCATGCCGTTACCTTCTTGTTCCCGTACAGCTGATGGATCGCGCTGAACGGCCGCACCGAATCGTACTTGCGCTTGAAGTACCACGTCGCGATGATGACGTCGACCGCGGCCACGTCGGAAGTGGTGACGTACTGGACGGTCTTCTCGATGTCGTAATTGCCCTTTACAGCCACCGCATCGGCCGCGACCCCGTACGTCAGGACCTTGTCGTTGAAATACTCGGCCATCGCCTTCTGACGATCGTCCAGGTTCGCCGATGCCTTCAGCACCTCGTCGGCCTGCTCTTTGTAGGCCTTGCGATTGTGGTAGTTGCTCTTGGCCGGAGGGGAGACCTTGAACCGGGCGGGACTGTCGTACGAGAACGGCTTCAGGCGGCCGTACTGGGGAGTCGCGAACTCCTGGATCTTGAAGACGTTGTTCGCCGAGCTCACGTTCGGCTGCCAGCGGGACGGGTCGCGGAGTTCGTACGCACTGTTGACCGGCTTGTAGCCCGTGTAGTCGGCGTAGGGCTGCCGGTTGTACTTGCGCCCGCCTTCGTCACCGTCCCGGTTGGAACCGTCATGCATCCTCGCCGCCAGGGCGTTCTTGGCGGCAAGAATGCCTATGCCACTCGGAGTGGTCGGATCTTCCGCGGTGTTGTCGGGATCGAGACCCGCGGATTTCATCATCTCGAGCCACTTGGACTTGTACTGCGGGAGGACCGCGTTGAACGACGTGTAGGCGGAGTAGAGGACAGCGATGTTCCTGTTGCGCGTCGTCTGTTCATCCTTCGGGCGGCGGCCGAGGTCCGAGAAGATGCCCACCGCCGTCGGGTGATACGGAGCGATGGCGTCGAACCACGGCATTTCCACCAACATGGCACGATCCACGGTCAACGACACGGACCGGCCGAAGTTGAGCTCACGCGACACCGGGTTGAACTCTTTGTAGACAACGTCAATCAGGGCGTTCCCGTGATCGAGGTCGAAGCCCGCCGCCTCCTGCGAGGACGCCGGCAGGGCACTGGTCAGTGACCCCATCATGGCCACCGCGGTGGCCATGGTCACCACGCGCCCCAGGCGCCGTCTCCGCAGCCGCCTCGAATTCGTCACCGGAAATTCTCCTTTCGGTCGACCTTTGCAAACCTTGAAGCGATCGCCGGCGGAAAGAATCCCGCGCATTGCTAATCGCACCGACCCTGCGCGTAAGTTCGCCTTCCCCCCACTGTTCATGATGACCGCGGGCGAGTTGGGCTGTCTACTACTCGATCGAGTAGTAGAGACTACCCACGCTGGAGTCCAAGTGGATGTTGCTCACACTGAGACCCGTGGCAATGATGCATGGGGAAGGCGCATTGCTTTCTGCTGACTCCTACCTATTGATAGGTGAGTGTTCGAATGTGGAGCACTTTGGAAGCCCTGGAAGTAGACAGCAACTCAAATCGCCAGGAAATCCCTGCGAGGGAGGCGCAGGGGGAGGATCCGGTCGTGCTGGACAAGGCGGCTCCGGTTTCGATGCCGATATCATCGCTTCTGCCCGGTGATTCACCTCGACTGGCCGGGGAGAGTCCCCAGCATGTGGAACTCTTGGCTGCGACGCAGGATCTTCCGCCCATTCTTGTACACCGGGGCACCATGCGGGTCATTGACGGCATGCATCGGCTGCAAGCTGCGAAGCTCCGGGGCGACGAGACCATCTCCGTCAACTTCTTCGAAGGCGACGAAAAGGAAGCCTTTCTCCTCTCGGTCAATGCGAATATCAAGCATGGGCTGCCGCTTTCGCTGGCCGATCGCGAGGCGGCGGCCGGCCGAATCCTCGTCTCGTACCCGCAGTGGTCGGACCGGGCCATCGCGGCTGCCACCGGGCTGTCTCCGACGACGGTGGGCGCGATCCGGCAGCGTTCCTTCGTCCCGGCCCAGCGGGAGAGCGGCCGCGTGGGGAGAGACGGGCGAGTCCGTCCCGTGGACGGTTCGGCCGGCAGGCTGCGGGCGAGCGAGGTGATCGCCATGAACCCCGATGCGCCCTTGCGCGCCATCGCCCGGGAGGCGGGGGTCTCGGTGGGCACGGCGCGAGACGTGCGTCAACGGCTGCGAGCGGGTCGGGACCCGGTCCTGACCTCCCAGCGCGACACCGCCAAGGAGCGTGGGCCATCCGTCGACGCTGCGGTGGAGTCGCAGCGGCACAGAACGGGCAACACTGTGGCGGGCACTGACTGGCGCTCGGTGAGGAGCAGTCTGAGCAGGGATCCCGCGGTGCGGTACGCGGAGAACGGCCGCGCGTTCCTCCGGTGGGTCGACGGTCACGTGATCGAGCCGGTCGAGTGGTGCGAGCTGATCGATGCCGTGCCACCGCACTGGTCGAACTCCGTCGCCGAGTTGGCTCGGTCGTGTGCCGGAGCATGGTTGGAGTTCGCGCAGGAACTTGAGCAGAGGGCGCGGAAGCAACCTGAGTCGTGACTGCCCAGGACTCCGCGAACTCCCCTTCCTGCCCGCCCACGGGCAGGAAGGGCCCACCAAGCCGTCGTCCTCGGACAGCCCAGGCGGCGGCTGGGCTACGCCTCGGGCCAGGTCTTCGGCCTGGCCCGAGGTCCGCCTCGCGCATCGCGTCACGAAGCACCTCGTACGTGCCGGACCACGGCAGCCGGGTCCGGGTGGGCCTTGTTCCCGCGCCAGGCCACATGATGGTCGGGCCTGAGAAGGACAAGGTCGCGTTCCCATGTCCGCCGGGCGCCGACGTCGGTCACCACGGTATGGCTGACCGGCAGACCTTGAGCGGCTGCCGCGTCGAGGAGCGCGTCGGCGCTGCCGTCGCCGGCGAAGTCGACGAGGGTGAAGGACGGGGCGAAGCGGTCGAGGATCGGCTTCCCGTCTTCGAGGAGAAGGCTCGGCGGGCGGCCTCCGGGCCAGGTCGTCGGTGTGTACTCCCGAGGGCTGAACGGGGGTTCGGGTGAATCCTCGTGGCAGACGACCGGCGAGTCGTCGTATCGGTAGCCCAGCTCGATTCCCCGGTACTCGTTCTCGCCCCGCTCGGCGTCGAGGAAGGACGCGACGGCCTCCGGCGAGGCGCCGTCGCGAAGCAGTGACCCCGCCTCGAGGTGCACGCCGAGGTGCCGGTGCGAGGTGTGCATGTTGCGCAGCCCCACCGGGTGGCGTTCGGCCTCGTAGCTGTCGAGCAGGCGGGGGCCGGCGAAGCCCCTGACGAGCGCGGCGATCTTCCAGGCCGCGTCGACCGCGTCGCCGATGCCCGTGTTCATTCCGTAGGCGCCGGTCGGGAACATGCGATGGGCGGAGTCGCCGGCCAGGAGGACCCGTCCGGCGCGGTAACGGTCCGCGATCATGAAGCCGGGGCGCCAGCGTGAGGTCAGAAGCACCTTGTCGATCTTCAGGTCCGTCCGCATCGTGTCGCGCAGGAATGCCGCCGGATCGGCCGGCGGTGTGTCGAACTCGGACGGCTCCATGCCGTTGACATGCGCGGTCCAGGTGTCCACCTCGTCCTGGGCGATGATGATGTACCTGAAGGCGAAGTAGTGCCAGAACCGCCCGTGCCGGTGCAGAGTGTCCAGGTCGCGACTCTTGAAGTGCACCATGAAGGCGCCCGGCAGCCCGGGTACGTCGAAGCCCTCCTCGCCGATGCCCACCACCTCGCGGACCCGGCTCGACGCACCGTCGCACCCGATCACGTACCGGGATCGCAGCCGGACCCGGTCGTCGGTCATCACGTCGACCAGGTGACTGGTCACCACGTCGTCGTCCTGGGTGAGCGATTCGAACCGCAGGCCGCATCGCAGGTCGATGAGCGGACTGCGTCGGCAGTGGGCACGCAGGACCGGCTCCAGATCGATCTGGGAGATGCGCTGGCCGGGCTCGGCGGGCTGGGTGCCGTCGTTGTGCTCGGCGATGCGCCGCCACTCCTCGGACACCGAGGGAAGTCTCCAGGTGGTGATCGGCTCACCGGCGAGGCCGGTCGACCAGATCACGTCGGCCCGGTGCTCGGGCGCGACACCGGCGCGACGGACGTCGTCGGCGATGCCGAGTTGCCGGAAGAACTCCATGCTGCGGGAGTTGACGTAGTCCAGCTTCGGATGAACGGATGTCTCGAAGTCCTGGTCGACGAGAACGCAGGGAACGCCTTGGCGGGCGAGCGCCAGAGCGGCGACCATGCCGACGGGGCCCGCGCCCACGACCAGAACCGGTACCGGATCCACGATTGACCCTCCCGAAGGGGTGTGAGGCGGTGCGACCGCCCCACACCGTTCGCGGTTGTTCAGTGTGCTTCGCTGGGGGTCCGGCTCTCCCGGTCGTGCGCGTCCGCGCCACCGGTGGGGGCGTTCCGAGCGGGAATGACGGCACCGGTGAGGGCACGGACCCGCATCTCGGCAAAGCCGGCGTCGTTACGCTCGCTACTGGTGAGCGTGCCGAGGAAACCGAGCAGGAAGCCGGCCGGCACCCCGACCAGTCCCGGTTCGAAGTCGATGAACTTGAAGTCGGCGTCGGGGAACAGGGCGGTGGGATCGCCCGACACTCCGTTGGAGAACACGACCATGAACAGGGTCAGGGCGAGCCCCCCGTAGACCGTCCACATCAGCCCCCGGGTGTTGAAGCGCCGCCAGAACAGCGAGTAGACGACAGCCGGCAGGACGACGGCGCCACCCAGGTCGATCGACGTCGGAATGAAGATGTGAGTGAGCTGGGTCATCATCGCCGCGCCCACGACGAGGGAGGCGATTCCGATGACCAGCACGTTGCGCCGGATGTCCTTCAACTCGGCGGCCGGCTCCACCTTCCGGCCTCGTACCGCGTTGACGTCCCTGGTGTAGGACGTCACCGCGTTGAGCAGCAGGACCGCGAAGATCGCGCCGACCGACAGCAGCGCGATCCCGCCGAGCACGCCGGACGCCCACTTGCCGCCGAGGTCGTCAGCGAGCTTGGGCAGGGTGATGTCGCGGTGCCACGAAATCACGCCGATCTTGTTCCCGCCGAGTATCGCGACGGAGCCCAGACCGACGATGATCATGCACGTCCAGAACGCGACGGTGATCATCGCCGCCCAGCCGGCCGTCCGCCGCGCGGCCTGTCCGCTTCTCGACGCGAAGAAGCGCATGAAGAGGAACGGCATGCCTATCGCCCCGGCCGCGATGGAAACGGCCTTCGACAGATGAACCCAGGGATCCTGGCCCGAGTTGTAGGTGGATCCCTCACCGAACAGGCGGCCGGGGGCCAGCAGCCCGTAACCGCGCTTGTCCGGATAGGCATGGGCCTCGGCGTCACTGAGCAGGTGGGCGAGGTTCAGCTTGTACTTGGCCAGTACCACCACGGTCAGCACCGCTATGAAGGCCATCATCAGAGAAACCTTGAGCACCATCACCCGGGTGATTCCGGGCATCCCACCCACGTACACCATCACAATGGCGGCCAGGCCGACGACAATGACCATGGTGCCCACGACGGGCACGTTCACCTCGGAGTCGGTGGTGAACATCCGGCTGGCGACCATGCTGACCGAAGCCAGCGCGACGATCATGAACATGGCGTAGATCAGCAGGGTGATGACGGCCGACGCGATCCGGGCCTGCCGCTCGCGGGCGCGCAGCGCGAACAGGTCGCCGATCGTGTACGCGCCCACGTTGCGCATCGGCGAGGCGTAGATCAGCACCGCCAGCACCGTGGACATCGTGAAGGCCGTCAGGAGGAGGATGGCGTCGAAGCCGTTCAGCGCGATGTGCCCGGTGATGATGATCACGGTCGAGTACATGATGCCCCCGCCGACGTGGGCGAGGGCGTTCTGACCGGCGCCGATCCTCCGGCCCGCGAGGAAGAAGTCCTTCTGGTCGCGAACACGGCCGCGCGCCGTGAACACGAGAGCGAACACCACGGCTGCGAGGACGAGAGCGACCGCGGCGGCGATCGCGGGCGCCGCCCACGTGTTGTCCACCGGGGGTGGCCCGGAGGCCGTGAGAACGCCGGTCATCGGAGATCTCCTTCCAGGTCCGCCCGGATCCGCTCACTGAGCGGATCCAGCCGGGTACGGGCGAAACGCAGGTACACCGCGGAGACCGTCACCACGAGGGCGAGCGACAGGAGCACGAACAGCAGGCCCACGTTCATGGGGCCGCCGAGCCCCTTCCGGAAGAAGTCCGGCACGAAGGCGGCAAGCAGGAGGACGAGAAGCCACCACCCGTAGAAGATGACGCTCGCCCAAGCGATGAAGGTGTTCGACCGACGCCGCAAATCCTTGAACTGGGCGCTGTCATACACCGCGACATAGCGGTTGCCGTCCGCTTCCGCTGCCGAGTCCATCGTGCCCATGACACCTCCTCCAATGAGGACGTCGTGCTGACGACGTCATGACGTGGTGGTCAGTACTGCGGCAGTCTCGGCCACCGCCTCCCGCGTCGGGCATCGCCCATTCACGGGATTTCCGGCGTGCGGTGCGGAATTGGCGTGCCGTCCCCGGTCGAACCGCGTGATCGTGTGATGTCCGCCGGCGGCGGCGCGGCCGATGGTGTGTGCCATGACGTCGGCACTGAGGACCAACGCGTGGACGTACGACGACTTCACCAGCGGCGAGCTCGATCCCGCCCGCTGGAGAGTCATGTCGATAACGGGGGCTGACGGCGAAAGGCACCACTACCGGGACCGCAACGCACGGGTGCGTACCAGTGACGGGCAACTGGAGCTGACCGTCAACCCGTTCACGCGCTTCCACGACTCGGACCCGAGGCAGAACAACGCCAAGCAGATGTACCAGTCCGTGCGCCGCTTCGCCGTGCCGGCGGCGGGCGTGCTGACGTTCGACGTCGGCATGGCGGTGCGGACCTACGGCCAGGTCCCCTACGACCTGCTCGACGCCTACGGCACGGTGAACCTCTTCGACCTGGAGACCGGCGTCGTCCTCAACGCCGCCGCGACCAACGACACCGTGTACGCGGTGGTCGAACGACTGGTGCTCCCCGGCGTGACCCGGCCTCACGAGTACTACATCCACCGGGTGGTGCTGGATGTGCCGACGGAGCCGGGGCGCGGGCACGACTACGCCGTCACCTACCGGGCCGAGACGTCGGAGGTGGAGTTCCGCGTCGACGGCCGGCTCGCCTACTGGACGCGGCTTCCGGTACCGGTGACGGGCTTCCAGGCCGGAATGGCCCTGTTCTCGGCCCGTGATCTCTCCCGCTACGCTCGCGCGGAGCGGGAGCACGGACAGGGCGCGACCGGCCGGTGGGGGCCGTGGCGGATCACGACTGGCGTCAGATGAGCACTTCTCCGCCGTCGATGTTCAGGTTGACACCGTTGACCGAGCGGTTCTCCAGCAGAAACGTGATCGCCCCGGTGCAGTCCTCCATCGTCACCGGCCGCTTGGTGAGCGCACGCGTCCGGGCCGCTTCACGTGCGGCCGGCTTGTCGCTCCAGAACGGCGTGTCGGACACGATGCTCGGGTGCAGGGCGTTGACCCGGATCGGTGAGAGCTCCACCGCCAGCGTGCGCACCAGCGCGCTGATGCCGCCGTTGGCGGTCGTCACGGTCGTGGAACCCGGATACGGCCGGTGACTGGCAAGGCCGCCGATCAGTACGGCCGCGCTGTCGCCGTTCATCCGCGGGGCGAGCGCGTGCAGGACCGCCGTGTAGCCCGTGAGCTTCACCGTCAGCAGGCGCACCGAGTCGGCCGGACGGTACTCGCGGACCGTGTTGTGGTCCCGGTCGAGTGCCGCGAGCACCAGCCGGTCGACGCGTTCCACGTCGGCCAGCGCCGCCACGACCCGGTCCGGGTCGGCCAGGTCCAGTGCGAGCCCGCGAGTCCGCCCGCCGATCTCATGGGCGACGCCTTTGGTCCGGTCCTCCGAACGGCCGGTGATGACCACGTCGTTTCCCCGTTGGGCGCAGGACTGGGCGAAATGCCGCCCTATCCCCGACGTTCCGCCGATGACGACGACATGAGTGCGATCAGACATTGATGTGTTCCTCCATGAGTGGGTGAGGGTTTCCGGTGGCTAAAACCGCGTCCAGTGCTGCGACCGGAAAGGTTCACCGGCTCGCGACGCCCGGCACGGCACTCCCCCAGCCTTCGGCCGGGAGTACCCCCACGCCGCGTTGTCGCATCATCCGAGTACATCCAGTACGCGGGCGACGCTCCGCCTTGCGATGCTCCCCCACAGCCTGAACGGCGCGGGAGGTACCCCCAGCACCGGACGCCGCGAGCTTCCCGGCAAACCTTTCCGGTCACAGCACTAGATCTACAGCTCGGCCAGCACGTCGGCGGTGGACAGCGGCACCGCGCAGCGGTCCGCGGCATAGCGGAGTGCCATGAGGTGGTCGTCGAGAGACAGGTCGGCCAGCGCGTCCGCCACCAGGAACGGCTGGATGTCGCGGCTGAACGCGTCGCAGGCGGTGATGAGGCACCCCATGTGCGCATAGACACCGCACACGACGAGCTGGTCGCGTCCCGACCGCCGTAGTCGTTCCTCCAGGTCACTCCGGAAGAACGCGCTGTAGCGCCACTTGGTCAGCACCGTGTCGCCCGGCTCGGGGGCGACCTCGTCGACGATGCCGCGGTCGGCCTCCTCGACACCCATCCCGGGCCCCCACAAGTCGTGCAGCAGCCCGCGGTCCTGGCGGCTCATGCCACCCGGCTGCGCCGTGTACATCACCGGCACCCCGGCCGTACGCGCCGCCGCGAGCAGCTTCGTGACGTTGGCGACCAGCTCGGTCGCCGGGGACTGCCCGGCCGGAAACGGGCGCAGGAAATACCGCTGCATGTCGTGGACCAGCAGGACGGCCCGGTCCGCGCCCGGGCGCCAGGGCATCGCCGCACTCGGCAGATCTCCGTCGCCGGGCATGCGGTATGGCGCGATCGGGTTCATGGCCATGGTTCGCCTCCTCTTTCCGTCCGACGGCGTTTCCCTCCGACGGCGTCACACGTGCAGGGCTGCGCCGCCGTCCACGTACAGGTCGTGCATCGTGACGTGGCCGGCCTGGTCGGACACGAGGTACGCGACGGCCTCGGCCACGTCCCGCGGCTGGGCCAGCTTCCGCAGCGGAATGCCGACCTTGTACGCGGCCGGCGAGCCCTCGATCACCCGCCTCGGATCGGCGTTCTCGCCGAGCATCGAGCGGAGCATGGGCGTGTCGGTCGATCCGGGCGAGACGACGTTGCACCGTATGCCGTAGTCGGAGAGCTCCAGCCCCAGGCACCGGGTGAACTGGGCGGACGCGGCCTTTGAGGCGGCGTATGCGGCCATCTCCGTGCGCGGCACGCCGGCGGCGTTGGACGCCACGGTCACGATCGCGCCGCGGCGGCGGCTCATCATCCGCCGGGCCACGGCACGGGACACGTGGAACACGCCGCCCGCGTTGACGGAGAAGATCTCGTTCCACTGACGGTCCGACAGTTCGACCACCCTGCCGGTGTGCAGGACGCCGGCCGCGTTGACGAGGATGCCGATGGGCCCCAGCTCGTCCTCGACGCGCCGCACGAGCGCGTCCACCGCCTCGCTGTCGCACACGTCGGCGGAGTAGCCGCGGGCCGACACGCCCTCGGCCCCGAGCTTGGTCACGACGGTGGCGAGCGCCTCGGCGTTGCGGTCCACGGCGGCGACATGCGCTCCCGCGCCCGCCAGGGTGGCCGCCACGGCGGCGCCGATGCCCTGCGCCGCGCCGGTGACCAGTGCGACCGTCGACTCGATTCCGGTCAGTTCCATCATGAACTCCTGCTGGTCGTGATGGCTTGCTCGGCGTCGTACGTGATGGCCTGCTCGGCGTCGTACCCGAACAGCCACTCGTGCCGGTCCAGACCCGATGAGCCCTGGGCGGAGGTGTCGCGGCGGCGCTGCGCGTCCCCGTCGGCCAGGTGGAAGGTCTTCGCGTTGTCGCGGGATCGGCGCTGGATCAGTGTGGTGCGGGGAAGGCGGATCCGCTCGTAGCGGCGCAGGGCCGTGCTCAGGCCGCCCGGGCCCGCGTCGGCCAGACAGGCCGCGAGCACCACGGCGTCCTCGATCGCCTGGTTGGCGCCCTGCGCCTGGAACGGCAGCATCGGATGCGCGGCGTCGCCGATGACGGTCACCCGTCCCGAGCTCAGCCGGTCGGTGCTCTCGCGGTCGTGCAACGCCCACCTGCCGACCGTCTCCGCCGCCCCGATCAGCCGTGCGACGTCCGGGTGCCAGCCCGCGTACGCGGCCGCGAGCTGAGCGACGTCACCCCGCGCCGACCAGGACTCCTCCCGCCAGTCCGAGGCGGAGACGGTCGCGCCGAAGCTCACCTGCCGGCCGGACGACACCGGGTAGCACACACAGTGCTGGTCCGGTCCGAACCACAACTGCACCCGCGGCTCGGTGAGCAGAAAGGGCACCCGTTCCGCCGGCACCAGTCCCCGGTAGATCGTCTGCCCCGAGTACTGCGGCCGATCGGCCACGATGTGCTCACGCGCGATCGAATGGATGCCGTCGGCTCCCACGACCAGGTCCGCCGTGACCGTCGTACCGTCGGACAGGTGCAGCCGCGCCTCGTCGGCGTCCTGCGTCACGGCGTCGAGGCGGGCGCCGAGGTGCACGCGGTCGGGTGGCACGAGCGAGAGCAGGCTGCTGTGCAGGTCCGCACGGTGCACGGCGTAATAGGGCACCCCGAAGCGGCGTCGGCACAGGTTGCCCAGCGGCGTGCGTTGCAGCAGCCTGCCGTCGTCCCAGCGGCGCATCTCGATCGCCTGCGGTGCGACCGCGACGGAGCGCAGACGGTCGCGCAGGCCCAGCCGGTGCAGCAGCCGGGTGGCGTTGGGCGCCACCTGGACCCCCGCCCCCACCTCGGTCAGGTGCTCCGCCTGCTCGTAGAGATGGCAGTCGATTCCGGCCCGGTGAAGGGCGGCGGCGAAGGTGAGGCCGGCGATTCCGGCCCCGGCCACGGCCACCCGTGTCTGCGGCATGTCGTCCCCGTCAGTAGTAGAGGAGCGCTTTGCCCCAGTCCTCGTCGGGCCCGAACAGGCTGCGCGGCTTGACCACGTCAGGCATGGCGGTCAGCGCGTCATGCGGGACCAGCGTCCCCGGAGCCAGCCCGCTGACCTCGCAGTCGACACCGAACGCGGCCCGTACCGAAGCCTTCAGCTCCGCCACGGCGCCGGCCCGGTGCTCCTCGGGCACCTCGATCTCGATGCGCAGGACCGCCGGTTCCGCCCTCGCCCGCCAGAACATCACCCCGTAGGACTCCGGGAGGGAGAAGACGAGTTCCTCCAGCCGGTGCTGGGTGATCGTCGCGGCGCCGACCCGGTACCCGAACGCCGACCTGCCGAGCACCCGGACGGTGGGCAGGTTCCATCCGCAGTCGCAGTCGGCGTAGGAGACCGACACGTTGTCCTCGAGGTTGTAGCGCAGCAGGGGCATCGCCTCGCGGAACAGCGGGGTGACCACGAGCTGGCCCTCGCCCTCCGCACGGACGGTGCCGGTCCGCGGGTCGTACACCTCGAACAGCGCCCGGTCCGCCCACAGGTGCATCCGGCCGTTCGGGCACTCCCCGGCGAGGCTGCCGGTCTCCGTGGAGCCGTACTCCTCGATCACCGGCACCCCCCAGAGCCGGCTGATCCGGCGACGGCGGGCGGGGGTGAGCGGCTCGCCACCGACGAACAGCGCCCGCAGCGCGGGGAAGTCGGCGCCGGGCCGGTGCCCGGCCGCGGCCGCCGCGGCGGCCCAGATGAGGCACTCGGTCGGCACCGACCAGGTCAGCGTGACACCCAGGTCGTGCATGACCCGGACCACGCGGGCGTACGGCATGGCCAGCGACCGGTTGTCGCCGGGCACCACGGTGGCCCCGTGCAGCCGCCCGGCGGCGTGCGCGAGATGCCCCGTGAGCAGCAGCGCGTACGGCGTGCGGACCAGGAAGACGTCCTCGCTGGACATCCCGATCCACTTGCGGGCGAAGCGCTCGGCGAGGTCGGTCCAGTCCTCCGCCGTGTAGTACGAAGGCGTGGGCCGGCCCGCGGTCCCGCTCGACTCGTGATAGGTGGCCAGCCGCGCCTTCGGGACGGCGAGCATTCCGAAGGGGTAGTTGTCCCGCAGGTCCTGTTTGGTGGTCAGCGGCAGACCGGCGAGGTCGGCGGCGGTCCCCGGCAGGGCCGCCGAGTCCAGCCGCGACTGGTAGAACGGCGAGCGGGCCGCCCAGGCGACGGTCTGCGACAGCTGCTTCTCCTGGAGCCGCTGCAGGTCCTCCGGCCCGTTCCATTGGCCGAGTCGAGGCAGGCTCGAACGTGGGTCGTTCACCGCTTCTCCTCTCCTAGCAGTCGATGCGCGTTGTCCCAGGCGATCTGCCGCCACTGCTCGGGCGGTGTCCGCAGCGCCTGGAACTTGGCCAGCTCCACGGCCGGGTGCTGGAGCGGATACTCGGAGCCGAACACCACCCGCCCGGCGCCGAGGCGGCTCAGCGCCGCCTTGGCCACGCAGGTGTAGCCGCCGGAGGTCTCCAGCAGGATGTTGGGTTCGTCCCGGATCAGGGTGAGGGCGTGGAAGTCGATGTTGCCGATGCCGCTGTGCCCGAGCACGAAGTCCACCTGGGGGAACTGGCGGGCGAGGCCGACCAGGTCGGCCACGCCCGCACCACGGCGCTCCAGGCACACCACGTACACCGGGTGGCCGAACTCCGCTGCCACACCGGCGAGTTCGGCGACACGGGGATCGACCAGGCCGATGCCGTGGACGGCGGGCGAGACCTCCAGGCCACGGAACTCCGCGGCCCTGGCCCGGTACAGCTCGGGCGGGCGGTGCGGGTTGGCGAAGAAGAACGGCACCAGGCGGCCGTCGGTGCCCGCGCAGGCGTCCAGCACCGCGTCGTTGTCGGCGTCGGTCTCGACGTGCCCGCCCTCGACGATCTGGCGGGACAGGCGGTCCAGGTCGATGGTGCCGCCCGCGCACACCACCGCCCGCTCCAGGCCGCACTCGTCCATCGTCGACAGGAGCCGCTCCCCGGCCCCCGGCCGGGGAGCCAGGCGTACATGGAAATCCAGCACGGGCTGCGCGGTCATCGCGGCCACCGCTCGTTCCCCATCGCGGTCGTCGCTCACTTCTCGATGCAGAACTCGTCGATCGGGTAGCCGACGTGCCGCTGCTCGACCGGCAGGTAGCCGAGGACCTTGGTGCCCGGCGTCAGATCCGTGACGTTCAGCACCGTGCCGCCCGGCCCGAGCACCCGCACGTGCCAGTCGTCCTGGACGATGAGGTTGACCTTCACCCCCGAGGGCGCGACCGCGTCGATCGCGAGCAGCGGCCGGGTCTCTATCTTGACCCGGCCCACGGTGACGACCCGTGACTTCCCCTTCGAGTCGACGGCGAGCACCTTGCCGCCGGAGACGAGTTCGCTGAGGTAGTTGGTGCGCCCGTTGGCCGAGAGCGTGTACGAGTGCAGCGCACCGGCGTTGACCCGGAACGGCCGGGTCGGCATGTACGGGAGCGGGTGGGTCTCGCTGCAGCACAGGATCATGCCGGTGGAGTGCGAGCCGACGAGAATGCCTTCGTCGAGCCGGAAGTTCGTGCAGGTGTCGACGCAGGCCCGTTCACCCATCCCCACCCGCCGGATCCCGGTGACCTCCAGCTCCACCAGCGGCAGGTCCGCCGCCTTGCTGCGCGCGGCGGCCTTCAGCTCGGTGGCCTCCCCCGGGACGCGGGGGGCGAGCATCACGCCGTCGGAGCCGTGCTCGAGGACGCCGAAGACGATCTCCCCCTCCTCGACATCGGCCACCTGGGTGATGATGCTGCCGTCGGCTCCCGCCGCGGCGGCCAGCACGATCTCCAGCGGGATCTTGGTGGGGTCCCGGAAGTACAGCAGGCTCCACCTCTCCAGGCGCGCCGAGCGGCAGGCGTCCTCCAGGCTGGCGGCATCCGTGATCTCCACGAACCGGCCGAACTCCACATCAGGGTACTGCTGTGCCAGCTCGGCGGGCTCCCCGTGGCGCGCCGGCTCGACGATGACCAGGTCGGCGGGTTCCAGCTTCTCCGGCAGCGGCTGGTTCTGCGGGAACAGCACCTTCTTCACCGTCGGGGGAAGCGGCTCCAGGTCGGCCGGATCGGCCGCCACGATGGCGTCCATTCTCTGGTGGACGGCCTCCTCGACTATGGCCTCCTTGGCACCGTTGACGTTGCGGATGTCCAGCCAGCACAGCTTCACAGGTATCTCCTCGGCGGAAGGGCAGGGAGTCTCAGGTCGTAAGGGCGAGCCGGTTGTCGACGTCGTCCCGGTCCGCGGCGTGCCGTGATTCATGCACCACTCGCGCGACGGCGGCTGCCATCCAGCCGGGATGGTCGGACTGGAAGACGTTGCGTCCCATGGCCACTCCGGCCGCACCACCGCGCAGCGCGTCCGACACGTAGGCCAGTACGGTCTCGGTGTCGGCCGAGTGCGGGCCGCCGGCCACGATGACCGGGATCGGGCAGGAGCGGACCACGTCGGCCATCTGCTCGGGCGTGCCCGCGTAGTCGGTCTTGACGATGTCCGCACCGAGGTCGGCGGCCAGCGTCGCGGCGTGCGCCACCAGTTCCGGCGCCCGCGAGTCACTGATCTGCGGTCCGCGGGCGTACACCATGGCCAGCAGCGGGATGTTCCAGCGGTCGCACTCCCCCGCCACGGCCGCCATGTCGGCGATCTGCCGGGCCTCCTGGGGCGACCCCATGTTGACATGCACGCTGACCGCGTCGGCGCCCAGCCGCAGCGCCTCCTCCACATGGGCGACCAGGTACTTCGCGTTCGGATCCGGGGCGTGCCTCGTGCTCACGCTCAGGTGCATGATCAGCGACATGTCGCCGAACCAGCCGTGGTCGACATGACGGAGACTGCCCTTGTGCAGCACCACGGCGTCGACACCGGTGCCGGCTAGCTCACCGAGCAGGGAGTTCAGATCGCCACGGCGCAGCGGTCCGTCGGTGACGGAATGATCGAGCGGTACCACGAGCAGGCGCCCGTCGCCGTGCCCGAACAGGCGTCGTAGGCGCAGGCTTCGGGCGAACGAAGCGTTGTGTACAGCCACTGTGTCCTGCCTCTCTCAAACGGTGGCGGAACGGCCGGAGTTCGCGGACATGACGTCCGCCGGCTCGTGCCGGTCGAGGTGGAACTCGCGGTGCAGGGCCTCGACGGCGTCGGCGGTGCGTTCTCGCGGCACGATCACGGACAGCCGCATCTGGGAGGTGGAGATCCAGCTCGTCGGAATCGCGGCCTCGGCCAGTGCGGCCATGAGCCTGGCCGTGTACTCGGGACGGCTGAGCAGGCCCATTCCGACCGCCGACACCTTGGCGACGTCCTCGTCGAAGATCACGCCGCCGCCGAAGCCGGCCGTCAGCTCGTGCAGTGCGGTCCGCACGGAGTCGGCCTGGCTGCGGCGGATCGTGAATCCCATGCGGAACTCGTTCTCGTAGGGCCCGGACCTGGCCACCAGGTCCACCACCGTCCCCTGGGCGGCCAGCACCTGGAACACGTCGGGAGCCAGGTCCCGGCGGATGTCCCGGCAGTGCACCAGCACCCGCGCGACATCGGTGTCGTGGGTCACCGCCACGACGGCACGCCGGGTCTCCAGCGGCCGGCCGTCCTGCCGGTCGACGACGGTGGTTCCGGGCGCCTGCGACGACGCGTTACGGACGCGCACTTCGACCCCTTCCATGGCGGCAAGTTCGATGCATCGGGTGTGCAGAACCCTCGCGCCCGCGAACGCCATCTCCGCCATCACGCCAGGTGGGACCCACGGCAGGCATCGGGCCGCGGGCAGGATGCGGGGATCGGCGCTGAAGACGCCGTCCACGTCGGTGTAGATCTCGCAGGCCGATGCCCGCAACCGCGCCGCCAGCGCCACCGCGGTCGTGTCGGAGCCGCCGCGTCCGAGCGTGGCGACGTCCCCGGCGTGGTCGACGCCCTGGAAACCCGTGACCACGGCGACCTTGCCGTCGTCCAGAGCCGCCCGTACCCGCGCGGCCCCGATCCCCGAGATGAGCGCGTCGCCATGCCGGTCGGTGGTCCGGATCCCGGCCTGGTGCCCGGTCAGCGAGATCGCCGGCACTCCCAGCCCGTTCAGGGCGAGGGCCATCAGCGCCGCGGACTCGGACTCGCCCACGGCCAGCAACTGATCGAGTTCCCGGGACGGTTCCGCGGCACCGACGTCGGCCGCCAGCCGCAGCAGTTCATCGGTTCTGCTGCCGCGCGCCGATACGACCACGGCCACCGACGATCCGCGCCGCCGTGTCACCGCGATACGGAGGGCGGCGTGACGAACGCAGTCGAGGGTCTGCAGAGAAGTACCGCCGTATTTCTGGACCAGCACATCCACCGTCGATTTCACCGCCCTCGTCGAACTGGCATGCCGCCGACAGTAATCGCGGCGCACCTCCCCGCCCACTACCCGCATGAGTAGTGCCACTTCATTCAGCTGTTCACGCCATGCCGTAACGGCGTTACCTGGAACGCGGGATGGCGGCTTCACGTCATGTGCGGCGTCTTTCGCCGACGCAGTATCCAGAGGGGCGATCTGATCCGACGCAAAGGGGAGCAACATGTACGGGACGGATTCAGGCACGGCCGGCCCCCCGGATGTTCTGGCCGGCCTCGGTGCGGACGGGCGTGCCTTCGCGCTGCTCCACCGGCCCGGCTCGGCCCGGAACACGCACGTGGAGGTCCTGACCGGCGAGGTCTGCGACGTGCACAGCCTCGCCGAACTGCCCATTCCCGACCGGCCGGCGAGCGGCGCGCGGCACGACCTGCTCGTGGCGATTCCGTACCGGCAGATCACCGAGCGCGGGTTCGCCTGCCACGACGACCGCGCGCCCCTGCTCGCCATGCGCGTCCATGAGCAGGCCGAACTCACCCGCAGTCAAGCCCTGGCAGGCCTGCCCGAGCGGCACGTGTCCGTGTCCGACGCCGGATTCGACATCAGCGACGAGGACTACGCGGCGATCGTCGAGCGGGTACTGGGTGAGGAGATCGGACAGGGTGCCGGATCCAACTTCGTCATCAGGCGCTCCTTCACCGCACGGCTGGACGACTACTCGGTCGGCACGGAACTCGCCATCTTCCGGCGGCTGCTGACCGGTGAACTCGGGGCGTACTGGACGTTCCTGTTCCACACCGGCGCGGGAACATTCATCGGCGCGTCGCCCGAACGGCACGTCAGCATGGCCGACGGCACCGTCTCGATGAATCCCATCAGCGGGACCTACCGGCACCCCTCGACCGGCCCGGACATTTCCGGGCTCCTGGAGTTCCTGAACGACCCGAAAGAGGCCAACGAACTCTATATGGTCGTCGACGAGGAACTGAAGATGATGGCGCGTATGTGCACCTCCGGCGGCCAGGTGCACGGCCCATTTCTCAAGGAAATGGCACGCCTGACCCACTCCGAATACTTCCTGACCGGCCGCAGCGGCCTCGACGTACGCGACGTGCTGCGGGAGACCCTGCTCGCACCGACCGTCACCGGCAGCCCGCTCGAGAACGCCTTCCGGGTCATCGCCCGTCATGAGACGACGGGCCGCGGATACTACGGTGGCGTCCTCGCGCTGATCGGCCGTGACGCGGCAAACAACCGCACGCTCGACTCGGCGATCATGATCCGGACGGCCGAGGTCGGCGACGACGGCGGTCTGCGCCTGGGCGTCGGCGCCACCCTGGTCCGTGACTCCGACCCCGGTTCCGAGGTGGCCGAGACCCGGGCCAAGGCCGCGGGCGTGCTCGAAGCGCTCGGCCTGGCACCGGAAGGTACCGGCGCCGGCGGCGCACCCGCCGTGGCGGGAGCGCACACGTCACCGGCCACGGATCCCCGGGTGCGCCTGGCGCTGCGGAGCCGCAACACCACGCTGTCGCGGTTCTGGCTCGACGGAGCGCACAAGAGGACACCGGACCCGGCGCTGGACGGGCGGCGGGTGCTGGTCGTCGACAACGAGGACCTCTTCATGGGGATGCTCGGCCATCAACTGCGGTCCCTCGGCCTGTTGACCACGATCACGCGATTCGACAGTCCGCTGTCGCCGGAGGGGTTCGACCTCGTCATCGTCGGTCCCGGCCCCGGCGACCCCCGCGACGCGGCAGACCCGCGCATGAACACGCTCCGTGCCTTTACCCGTGACCTGCTCGCCGGCACGGTCCCGTTCCTGTCCATCTGCCTGGGCCACCAGATACTCGCCACCGAGCTCGGCTTCGACGTCGTACGCCGCGCGGTGCCCAACCAAGGCGTCCAGAAGCGGGTCAACCTGTTCGGTCAGTCCGAACTCGTGGGTTTCTACAACACCTACGCCGCCCGCTCCGATCACGACTTCCTTCCCGGTACCGGGCAGCGCAAGCCGGTCGAGATCAGCCGGAACCCCGAAACCCGCGAGGTGCACGCCCTGCGCGGCGCGGGATTCCGATCCGTGCAGTTCCATCTCGAATCCATACTCACCCAGCATGGTCCGCGGATCCTCGGCGACCTGCTCGTCTCACTGCTCAGGGACGCGGGAATCGCCGGCGTTCCCAGTACACCCGTGGGTGCGCGCCGCAGCTGAGCAGGGACACGCGCCTCGGCGGACCGAACGCCCCTCCGAGCCGACCGACCTGAATGGACTCTCCCATGCGTAAAGCGTTCGCCTGGCTGGCGGCACTGCTGATGCTCGCCGTCGTGGCGCAGTTCTTCCTGGCCGCCAGTGGCGCGTTCGACACCGCACCCGATGACGAGTCGTTCAAGCCCCACCGTGCCCTGGGGTACGGGATCGTCCTTCTCGCCGTGGTGTTGACGGTGGTCGCCGCCCTGGCCCGGATGCCCCGTCGGCTCATCGGCCTGTCCGGCCTGGTCGTGGGACTCGGGATCCTGCAGCCCGTGATCGCGGTCATCGCCGAGGCGTTCGGGGACTCCGGAGACACCACGACCGCCGGCCGGCTCGTGTTCGGCCTGCACGCCGTCAACGGGCTGCTCATGATGTCCGTGGTCCGCACCGTCCTCCAGCAGGCGCGACGGCCGGCGACCGCGGCGCCCACCACGCGGGCCGGTGCGGGTGACGCCGACTCCGCTGCCGGGCCGGCAGCGGGATCGGCGTGACCGGTGCCGTGAATCGCTGCCACAACCCGCCCGTCAGGACCGGGGCATGATGCCGCGGCTCGTCTACGATGGCGCCCGCACACCCTTCGACGGCGCAAGCCGTGAACACTGACCCGCACGAAGGGATCTCCCGACATGACCGAGACCGAACGCGGCCTGGCGAGCGTTCGCTACATCGTCGACGACGTGCGAGCGGCGATCGACTTCTACACCACTCACCTCGGCTTCACCGTGCTCAACGCATATCCGCCCGCCTTCGCCGACGTCGCACGTGGGCCGCTGCGGCTGCTGCTGTCCGGGCCGAGCAGTTCAGGAGCCCGTGCCACACCGGCGGACGTGGCGGGGTGCGGACGCAACCGCATTCACCTCGTCGTCGACGATCTCGACGCCGAGAGGGAACGGCTGCGCCGTGCCGGGGTGGTCTTCCGCAGCGACATCGTCTCGGGTCCCGGCGGGCGCCAGATGCTGCTCGCCGACCCCGCCGGCAACCTCGTCGAGCTGTTCACTCCGGCAACCGCCGGCTGAACCAGGTGCGACGCCCGGCCGGCCACCGAGCCGGGCTCGACGGAGCTGACGTCCAGTCGGCGAACTGCCGGGTCCGCGGTGGATGGCCACTCGTCCACACGCGGCTGCGCGCGCCCCAGGAACGGCTGCACATCGCGTGGGAACCGCGCGACCGCGTCTCCGCCCTGGGCGGCCGTCTGCGCGCGGAACCGCGCCGAAGGCGGGTTCACTGTCCAGGCCGAACTCCCGGTGGCACGAATCTCATGATCCGTATCATGGTGCTCGACGACCAACCGCCCCTTCGCAGCGGATTCCGCGCGCTTCTCGACGGCGAGGACGACATCGAGGTGGTGGCCGAGGGGGCCAACGGCAGGGAGGGCCTGGCCCTCGCCAGGAAGCACCTGCCCGACCTCGCTCTCGTCGACATCCAGATGCCGGTCATGGACGGCATCGAGACGACCAAGCAGATCGCCGCGGACCCGGGCCTGGCCGGAGTGCTCGTCGTCATCCTGACCAACTACGGCATCGACGAGTACGTCTTCGACGCGCTGAGCGCCGGCGCCGCCGGATTCCTGGTCAAGGACATCGAGCCGGACGACTTCCTTCACTCCGTACGCGTCGCCGCTCGCGGCGACCTGCTGGCACCGTCGATCACGAGAATGCTGATCAGCCGGTACGTCGAACAGCGTCTCGCCGTGGAGACCTGCACAGGGCCGGAGGGCCTGACCAACCGCGAACGCGAGGCCGTCGCCCTGGCGGCGAAGGGCCTGTCCAACGACGAGATCGCCGACAGCATGGTGATCAGCCCGCTGACCGCGAAGACCCATATCAACCGGGCCATGACCAAGCTCCAGGCCCGTGACCGCGCTCAGCTCGTCGTCTTCGCCTATGAATCCGGCCTGGTGACACCCCGGAACCGCTGATGGTCGCAGCCGCACGCGCCGGACCGGGCGTCCGGTTGCTGCGGCTGCAGTATGCGACTGCTGTGACCGCAGGCCGTCATCGAGCGGGTACCACCTCGGCGGTAGGCCCGTCGGAGACCTTGGCATGACGACCCGTCACCATCGGCTGCATACGCTGACGCCGGTACCCGTCATACAGCCGAAGGGATCTTTCGATGTCCGTCCGTCGTTTGCTCGCCGCCACCGCAGCTGCCCTGCTCGGCGGGTTCGTGCTTGCCGCACCGGCAGCTGCGCAGGTCTCGATCGCCGACGGCGGCAGCGGCGGTGGCTCCGGGCGAGCCGGATCCGTGGTGGCGCTGGGCCTGGCGCTGATCGGTGTGGTCGTCGGTGCGTGGGCTCTGCGCTCCGCCGGTCGTGTCGGCACCGGCAACGGGCAGGGTGGCGCCTTCGTGGCACTGGGGCTGGCGCTGCTCGGCATGGTCGTCGGCGTGGTGGCTCTGGCCGGCTCCGACGGTGGTGTCGGCACCGGCAACGGGCGGGGCGGGGCGATCGTGGCCCTGGTGCTGGCGCTGCTCGGCATGGTCGTCGGCGGACTGGCTCTGGCCCGCTCGCGACGCACCGCCTGACCAGGAGGCCCTGTCCACACGCCTCAGCGGATCCGGACGCGCACTCCGGATCCGCTGACCGCGGGTGACTCGCTGGTGCTGTGACCGGAAAGGTTTGCCGGATAGCTCGCGGCGTCCGGTGCTGGGGGTACCTCCTACGCCGTTCAGGCAGTGGGGGAGCACCGCCTGCGTACTGGATACTCGGGTGATGCGACAACGCGGCTGGGGGGTCCCCCTGCTCGAAGAGCTTGGGGGAGCCGTGCCGGGCGTCGCGAGCCGGTGAACCTTTCCGGTCGCAGCACTAGTGTGATGCGCCGGAAATCACGGGCTTAAGTCTGTAGTGTGTTGTCATGTCGCCAGGACCTCGTGCTGTTGAAGTCAGGCTGTCCGATGGGGAGTTCGCCGAGTTGTCGCGCTGGGTGGACGGGGCGGTGGGGCCTCGCCTTGTCGAGCGGGCCCGGATCATTCTGATGTGTGCCGACGGGGTGCCGAATACGCGTGTGGCTGCGGAGCTCAAGGTGACCACGGACACCGTGAGGAAGTGGCGTTCGCGGTTCGTTGCCCATCGGCTCGAAGGACTGACGGACAGGCCGCGGTCAGGCCGGCGCAAGGCAGCACTGGTGCTCAGCGAGGCCGAGCGACATCAGTTGATGCGTTGGGCGAGGCGCGCGAAGACCGCCCAGTTCCTGGCTTTGCGGGCCAGGATCGTGCTGCGGTGCGCGGAGGGTGGAACGAACAAGCAGGTGGCAGCCGAACTCGGCGTGAGTGAGCAGTCGGTGAACCGCTGGCGGGCCCGGTTCATCAAGCGGCGGCTGGACGGACTGGTCGACGAACCGCGGCCGGGGCGGCCGCCGTCCATCCTGCTCGACCAGGTCGAGGACGTGGTCATCGCGACGCTGGAATTCACTCCAGGCCAGGACACACACTGGTCGCGGGCGTCCATGGCCGCCCGCACCGGGCTGTCGAAGTCCACCATCGGCCGGATCTGGAAACGGTTCGACCTCAAGCCGCACCTGCAGGATGCCTTCAAGCTCTCCACCGACCCGCAGTTCGTCGCGAAGGTCGTCGACGTCGTTGGCCTGTACCACAACCCGCCCGATAAAGCAGTGGTGTTATGCGTGGACGAGAAAGCCCAAATCCAGGCGCTGGACCGCTCGCAGCCTGTCCTGCCGATGATGCCGGGCATGCCCGAACGGCGCACCCACGACTCTCTGCGGCACGGCATCACCAGCCTGTTCGCTGCCTTCAACATCGCCGATGGGACCGTCATCGGTGAACTGCACCGCCGCCACCGAGCCATCGAGTTCAAGAAGTTCCTGGCCACGATAGACAAGGCGGTTCCCGCCGGACTCGACGTGCACCTGGTGTGTGACAACTACGCAACCCACAACACCCCCGACATCAAAGCGTGGCTGGCCAAGCACCCCCGCTTCCACGTCCATTTCACCCCGACCGGCTCCTCCTGGATCAACCAGGTCGAGCGGTGGTTCGGCCTGCTGACCGACAAACTCATCCGCCGCGGAGTCCACACCTCCGTGAAGGCGCTGGAGGACGACATCAGGGCCTGGATCGACTCGTGGAACGAGAACCCCAGGCCCTTCACCTGGACCAAGACCGCTGACGAGATCCTCAAATCCCTCACCGATTACCTCACCAAGGTCACTCCGCCAGCCACCGAGAACCAGCGAGAGACTTAAGCCCGCGATTTCCGGCGCATCACACTAGCGTCCTGCGCCGGAAGTTCCTGGGTAGTTCGCACTCAGCCTCAGGCGGTCAACACACCTGGTTGCCGGACCGGACCCAAACGCCGGTGCGAGACAGATCTACCAATGGATTACTGGCGCAGGACACTAGTAGCGTGTCGCTGCTTAGCTCTGGGTTGTTTGGTCGGGAGGCTGGAGTGTGGCAGATTCCCCTTCCGTTCTGCCGGACAGGGCTGGTGCGATAGGTTCGCAGAAGAAGAGGCCGGTGGTGCTGACCGCGGCTGATCGTGAAGAGTTGGTTCGGTTGACCACGACGGGGGTCCATCCGGCCTCGGTGAT
>NZ_JBEYTS010000020.1:0-123190 GCF_040643155.1 Streptomyces sp. NPDC047453
TCAACGCCCACCGCAGCGGCACCATCAAGGGCCTGTCGGCCGACGTCGGCGCCTCCATCACCTCCGGCGCCGTCATCTGCGAGATCAAGGACTGATCCTCCGGAGCACCCGCACCACACGCACAGGCGCCCGGCGAGCCGCGAGAGCGGCCCGCCGGGCGCCGTGCTTTCCGTAGGGCGGTCGGAAGTCTTTACGCAGGACGGTCGGAAGTCTCTCCCGAGGGCGGTCCTGAGGTCCCGAGGGCGGTTCGACGCCCCTCATCGCCTCCGGAGGTCCGCCACCCGCGCGGCCGGGCGTTCGGTGCCGTTCGGCTGTTCCCCGCCCAGGGATGCCGGGCGGAGGTTCGCGCTCGGCGGCTGGTTGCGGCGGGGGCCCGGGAGCGGGACCTCACGGCGACGGTCGCGGGGCGGGGGCTGGTCCGCCACCGGGTTTCCCGTCGCGCCGGCCACGGCGATCTGGACGCCCTGGTCGGCGAGGGCCTGGAGCTCGGTGGCCGCGCGGTCGTCGTGTCCCGGGGGCTCGTCCGTCACCAGGCGGGTGATGAGATCGGTCGGGACGGTCTGGAACATCGTGTCCGTACCGAGCTTGGTGTGGTCGGCGAGGACCACCACCTCCGCGGCGGCCTGCACCAGGGCCCGGTCGACGGACGCCGACAGCATGTTGGAGGTGGACAGGCCCCGTTCGGCCGTCAGCCCGCTCCCCGACAGGAAGGCCTTGGACACCCGCAGCCCGTGCAGCGACTGCTCCGCCCCCGACCCGACGAGCGCGTAGTTGGAGCCGCGCAGCGTGCCGCCGGTCATCACGACCTCCACGCGGTTGGCATGGGCCAACGCCTGGGCGACCAGGAGGGAGTTGGTGACGACGGTCAGGCCGGGCACCCGGGCGAGCCGGCGGGCCAGCTCCTGAGTGGTGGTACCCGCGCCCACGACGATCGCCTCGCCCTCTTCGACGAGGCTCGCGGCGAGGTCGGCGATGGCCGTCTTCTCCGCGGTCGCGAGATGCGACTTCTGCGGGAAGCCGGACTCCCGGGTGAACCCACCCGGGAGTACCGCACCGCCGTGCCGGCGGTCGAGGAGTCCTTCGGCCTCCAGCGCCCGCACGTCCCGCCGTACGGTCACTTCGGAGGTCTGGACGACGCGGGCGAGTTCACGGAGCGACACGGCACCGTTCGCTCGCACCATTTCGAGGATCAATTGGCGACGTTCAGCAGCGAACACGAAACTGACAGTAACCCCAGCGACCGTCTGCTTTCAGCAGTTTGCGCCGAATAGCAGAAGTTGTTCGCAGGGCAGGGTGCGAGGTGGTATAGAGCCTGGCCCCCTCGCCCGTGCCACCGGCATGGTCCGCAACTCCCCGTGACCGGTGGGGAGTCGGCCCGGACGCCGGACCCGCCTACGCCTCGGCCGTCGCCTTGCGCGTGTGCAACTGCCGTGCCACCTCTGCGATCGACCCCGACAGCGAGGGGTACACGGTGAAGGCGTTCGCGATCTGTTCGACCGTCAGATTGTTGTCGACGGCGATCGAGATGGGATGGATCAGTTCCGAGGCGCGCGGCGCGACGACCACGCCGCCGACCACGATGCCCGTGCCCGGACGGCAGAAGATCTTGACGAACCCGTCGCGGATGCCCTGCATCTTGGCGCGCGGGTTGCGCAGCAGCGGCAGCTTCACGCAGCGGGCGTCGATCTTGCCGGCGTCGACGTCGGCCTGGCTGTAGCCGACGGTGGCGATCTCGGGGTCGGTGAAGACGTTGGAGGAGACCGTCTTCAGGTTCAGCGGGGCCACCGCGTCGCCGAGGAAGTGGTACATCGCGATACGTCCCTGCATCGCCGCCACCGACGCCAGCGCGAAGACTCCGGTCACGTCGCCGGCCGCGTACACGCCCGGAGCCGTCGTCCTCGACACCTTGTCGGTCCAGATGTGACCGGACTCGCGCAGTTTGACGCCGGCCTCCTCCAGGCCGAGCCCGGCGCTGTTGGGGATGGCGCCGACGGCCATCAGGCAGTGGCTGCCCGTGATGACCCGGCCGTCCGCCAGCGTCACCTCCACGCGGTCCCCGACCCGCTTGGCCGCGGCGGCCCGCGAGCGCGCCATGACGTTCATGCCGCGGCGGCGGAAGACGTCCTCCAGGACGCCGGCCGCGTCCGGGTCCTCACCCGGCAGCACGCGGTCGCGGGAGGACACCAGCGTGACCTTCGAGCCGAGTGCCTGGTAGGCGCCGGCGAACTCGGCACCGGTGACACCCGAGCCGACCACGATGAGCTCCTCGGGCAGCTCGGTGAGGTCGTAGACCTGGGTCCAGTTGAGGATGCGCTCGCCGTCCGGCTGGGCGTCGGGCAGCTCGCGCGGGTGGCCGCCGGTCGCGATCAGCACGGCGTCCGCGGTGAGCCGCTCCTCGCTCCCGTCGGCCGCCCTGACGACGACCGTGCGCGACCCGTCGAGCGCCTGCATGCCCTCCAGCCGGCCGTGCCCGCGCACGACCCGGGCGCCGGCCCGCGTCACGGAGGCGGTGATGTCGTGTGACTGGGCGAGCGCCAGCCGCTTCACCCGGCGGTTGACCTTCCCCAGGTCGACGCCCACCACCTGGTCCGCCGGGAGGTCCTGGGCGGGGCCGCCGTCGGAGGGGGTGTCGGCGACGGTGATCCCCAGTTCCTCGTACGAGGAGTCGAAGGTGGTCATCACCTCGGCCGTAGCGATAAGGGTCTTCGACGGCACGCAGTCGGTCAGCACCGACGCTCCGCCCAGACCGTCGCAGTCGACGACGGTCACCTCCGCGCCGAGCTGCGCCGCCACCAGCGCCGCTTCGTAGCCGCCGGGTCCACCACCGATGATCACGATCCGAGTCACGTACTCCATTGTCCCGCACCGTTCAAGGTGCTACGGCCCCGGGGGCGTCGGCGCCGTGCTCTCCCGTTGCGCCTGGGACCCGTGAGGCGGGTGCGCGCTGACGTACGCTCGACGCATGTCGCTCTATGCCGCATACGCCGGCAATCTCGACGCGCGGCTGATGTCCCGCCGCGCCCCGCACTCGCCGTTGCGTGCCACGGGCTGGCTGAACGGCTGGCGGCTGACCTTCGGCGGCGAGCAGGTGAGCTGGGAGGGCGCGCTGGCGACCCTGGTCGAGGATCCGATCTCCCAGGTCTTCGTGGCCCTGTACGACATCGCCCCGATGGACGAGGACGCTCTCGACCGCTGGGTGGGTGTGGGCATGGACGTCTACCGGCGCGCACGCGTGCGCGTCCACACCCTGGACGGCGAGGAACGGGCCTGGGTCTACGTCCTCAACGCCTACGAGGGCGGTCTCCCCTCCGCCCGCTACCTCGGCGAGATCGCGGACGCGGCGGAGTCGGCGGGGGCACCCCACGACTATGTGATGGAGCTGCGGAAGCGGCCGTGCTGAGCGGCGCGGGGCTCGTGAAGGCCTGAACGAAGGCCTGAGCGGGCCCCCGGCACCACCCCTCGCCGGAAACGACAAGACAACGATCGCATTGCCGTGACCACTGACATCTACGCGCGTAGGCGAATACCGGCTACGCTCATCCGCGTGAACGCATCTCTTCTTCCGGACGACATCCAGGGCGACCCGTACGCCGCCGCCGACGCCGCCGCCGCGCGCCTGCGCGAACTCACGGGTGCCGAGTCCCACGACGTCGCCCTCGTGATGGGGTCCGGCTGGGCACCGGCCGTCGACGCCCTGGGCACCCCCGACGCCGAGTTCCAGGTCACCGAGCTGCCCGGATTCCCGCCGCCGGCGGTGGAGGGCCACGGCGGCAAGATCCGCTCGTACGGCATCGGGGACCGACGCGCGCTGGTCTTCCTGGGCCGCACCCACTACTACGAGGGCCGGGGCGTGGCCGCCGTGGCCCACGGCGTGCGCACCGCCGTCTCGGCCGGCTGCAAGACGATCGTGCTCACCAACGGCTGCGGCGGCCTGCGCGAGGGCATGCGCCCCGGCCAGCCGGTGCTGATCAGCGACCACCTCAACCTGACGGCCACCTCGCCGATCGTCGGCGCCAACTTCGTCGACCTCACCGACCTGTACTCGCCGCGCCTGCGCGCCCTGTGCAAGGAGGTCGACCCCACCCTCGAGGAAGGCGTCTACGCGCAGTTCCCCGGCCCGCACTACGAGACGCCGGCGGAGATCCGCATGGCCCGCACCATCGGCGCGGACCTGGTCGGCATGTCCACCGTCCTGGAGGCGATCGCCGCCCGCGAGGCGGGCGCGGAGGTCCTCGGCATCTCTCTGGTGACCAACCTCGCCGCGGGCATGACCGGCGAGCCCCTCAACCACGAGGAGGTCCTCCAGGCGGGCCGCGACAGCGCCACCCGGATGGGCTCCCTGCTGACCCAGGTGCTGGGCCGCCTGTAGACCCCGCCGCCCCGCGGCACGCCGAACGGCCGGCGGCACCCACGAAGGGAGAGCCGCCGGACCGCGGAAGGGGCCGTGGGGTGCGCCGCGGCCTCTGCCGCACACTTCGTCTCCGCCCGGCGGTCTCCGCCCGGCGCGGCCCCGAAACCCCGGGCAGTACGCTCGCGCGCGACGGCCGGACGCGCCCCACGGCTCCGCCCCCAACGCATTCCAGGTGCCCCGGCGCCCACCCGCCGGAGGCAGACGGCCCAGGCCGACAAACTCACGAGAGGCTGACCCCAACGTGCACGACGACCTCATCGCACGAGCCCAGGCGTGGCTGGCCGAGGACCCCGACGCCGACACCCGTGACGAACTCGCCCGGCTCCTCGAAGCCGCGAACACCGAGTCCACCGAGAGCGCCGAGAGCACCGCGGAGCTGGCCGCCCGCTTCGCCGGCACACTCCAGTTCGGCACTGCCGGCCTGCGCGGCGAACTCGGCGCCGGGCCCATGCGCATGAACCGCTCCGTCGTCATCCGCGCCGCCGCCGGCCTCGCCGCGTACCTGAAGAAGAACGGGACCGCCCACGGGGACGAGAACGCCGGCCTCGTCGTCATCGGCTACGACGCCCGGCACAAGTCCGCCGACTTCGCCCGCGACACCGCCGCCGTCATGACCGGCGCCGGACTGCGCGCCGCCGTGCTGCCCCGCCCCCTCCCCACCCCGGTCCTCGCCTTCGCCATCAGGCACCTCGGCGCGGTCGCCGGTGTGGAGGTCACCGCCAGCCACAACCCGCCCCGCGACAACGGCTACAAGGTCTACCTGGGCGACGGCTCCCAGATCGTGCCCCCGGCGGACGCCGGAATCGCCGCCGAGATCGACGCGATCACCACGCTCACCGCGGTGCCCCGCCCGGACTCCGGCTGGGACATCCTCGACGACTCCGTCCTGGAGGCCTACCTGGCCCGTACGAACGCGGTCCTCGCCCCCGGCTCGCCGCGCACGGCCCGCACCGTCTACACGGCGATGCACGGCGTCGGCAAGGACACCCTCCTCGCCGCGTTCGCCCGGGCCGGCTTCCCGGCCCCGGAGCTGGTCGCCGAGCAGGCCGAGCCGGACCCGGACTTCCCGACCGTCGCGTTCCCCAACCCGGAGGAGCCCGGCGCGATGGACCTGGCGTTCGCCCGGGCCCGCGCGACCGAGCCCGACCTGATCATCGCCAACGACCCCGACGCCGACCGCTGCGCGGTGGCCGTCGGGCACGGCACCGACTGGCGCATGCTGCGCGGCGACGAGGTGGGCGCCCTGCTCGCCGCCCACCTGGTCTCCCGCGGCGTGACCGGCACCTTCGCGGAGTCGATCGTCTCCTCCTCCCTCCTCGGGCGCATCGCCGGGAAGGCGGGCCTGCCCCATGAGGAGACGCTCACCGGCTTCAAGTGGATCGCCCGCGTGGAGGGTCTGCGCTACGGCTACGAGGAGGCCCTCGGCTACTGCGTCGACCCCGACGGCGTACGTGACAAGGACGGCATCACCGCCGCCCTCCTGATCACCGAACTGGCGTCCCGGCTCAAGGAGGAGGGCCGCACCCTGCTGGACCTCCTGGACGACCTCGCCGTCGAGCACGGCCTGCACGCCACCGACCAGCTCTCGGTCCGCGTCAAGGACCTCTCGCTGATCGCCGACGCGATGCGGCGCCTGCGCGAGCAGCCCCCGACCGCGCTCGCGGGCCTGCCGGTCACCCGTTCCGAGGACCTCACCCGGGGCACGGACCGGCTGCCGCCCACGGACGGCCTGCGCTACACCCTCGACGGCGCCCGCGTCATCGTCCGCCCCAGCGGCACGGAGCCGAAGCTGAAGTGCTACCTGGAGGTCGTGATCCCGGTCGGCACCCACGCCGACCTCCCGGCGGCCCGCGGCAAGGCCGACGCCCTGCTGGCGTCGATCAAGCGGGACCTGTCGGAGGCGGCGGGCATCTGACCCGCGGCCCGGCCCGCGGCGAAACGGAACGGGTGCCCCTCCGGTGGAGGGGCACCCGTTCCGGCTCAGGCAGCCCGGCCTGCGGACGCACGGACACGCCGCCGGGCGACCTGCCGGCGTACCGGCGTACCGCCCGCGCGCGTCAGCCCAGCGCGATCAGGATCGCCAGCACCACCGCGCCGGCCAGCGCCGGGCCCACGATCTCGTACGCCCAGCGGACCGTCACCTCGCCCTGGGCCGCCTCGGCGTTCTCCCGGGTGTCCCGCAGCTCGCGCAGATCGTCCATGAACTGGTCGCCCGCCGCGCGGATCGGCCCGTCGCCGCCGGCGCCCGGCCCGCCGAACCCGAGGACGCCGCCGCCGCGTCCGCCGGACCGGCCCGTCCCCGCGACGCGCTCGCCCGTGGCGGCGGCCCGCGCCTCCTGGCGGGCGGCCCGCTTGCGCCCCCGCAGCGAGACGGGCACCGCCCACAGCTGGTACTTGGTGCCGGACCGGTCCAGCACCTCGTTCGAGTAGCCGGAGCGCAGCCCGGAGACCTGGCCCCAGGGCAGCACGATCACGCGGAAGGGGTTGCGGACGCGCAGCCGGTCGGCGTTGACGTACACGGCGGGCCGCAGGGTGAAGGCGACCACCAGCGGCACCGCGAGGATCATCCCGGCGAGCGCCAGCCACGGGGTGCGGCCCTCGCCCGCGACCAGCGCGTCGATGCCCAGCCACAGGATGATGGCGAGCAGCAGGACACCGCCCGCGATGCCTGCGGACGACCGGTGGACCCGGTCCTCGTACGCGGAGGCGGAGGGCTGCGGCGCGGGGGGTTCGTGCTCGGGCGTCGTCATGGCCCCGATTGTGCCCGACGTCGGCGGGCGGCCTCATCCGCGGTGCCGGAGCACGGGACGGGTACCGTGCGGATATCGGCCGGGCCACAAGATGAGCCCCGGGGGTGTACAGCCGCTACGCGCGTAGATATGCTCGCCTGGTGACCATGCCCACCACTGCACCCCCTCTCGCTGACGTCACCGCGTCCGACAGCACGCTGCGCCGCTTCCTGCACGGGCTGCCCGGCGTCGACGCGGTCGGCCTGGAGGCGCGCGCCGCCTCGCTCGGCACCCGTTCCATCAAGACCACCGCGAAGGCGTACGCGATCGACCTCGCCATCTCGATGGTCGACCTGACGACGCTGGAAGGCGCGGACACCCCGGGCAAGGTCCGGGCGCTCGGCGCCAAGGCGGTCCACCCCGACCCGACGGACCGTACGGCCCCCGCCACGGCCGCGGTCTGCGTGTACCCCGACATGGTGGCCACCGCGAAGGAGGCCGTGGCCGGCTCGGCCGTGAAGGTCGCCTCGGTCGCCACCGCCTTCCCGGCCGGCCGGGCGCCGCTGGACATCAAGCTGGCGGACGTGCGCGCGGCGGTCGCCGCGGGCGCCGACGAGATCGACATGGTCATCGACCGCGGGGCGTTCCTCGCCGGCAAGTACCTCAAGGTGTACGACGAGATCGCCGCGGTCAAGGAGGCCTGCGGGACCTCCGCCCGTCTGAAGGTCATCTTCGAGACCGGCGAGCTGTCGACGTACGACAACATCCGCCGCGCGAGCTGGCTCGGCATGCTGGCGGGCGCCGACTTCATCAAGACCTCCACCGGCAAGGTCGCCGTCAACGCCACCCCGGCCAACACGCTGCTCATGCTGGAGGCCGTCCGTGACTTCCGGGCGCAGACCGGCGTGCAGGTGGGCGTGAAGCCGGCCGGCGGCATCCGCACCTCCAAGGACGCGATCAAGTTCCTGGTCCTGGTCAACGAGACCGCCGGCGGGGACTGGCTGGACAACCACTGGTTCCGCTTCGGCGCCTCCTCGCTCCTGAACGACCTGCTGATGCAGCGCCAGAAGCTGGCCACCGGCCGCTACTCCGGCCCCGACTACGTGACGGTGGACTGAGCCCCATGAACACGGAAAACCCGCTTTCCCCCTTCGTATACGCACCGGCTCCCGAGTCCCGGTCGGTCGTCGACATCGCGCCGTCCTACGGCCTCTTCGTCGACGGCGAGTTCACCCCGGCCGCCGACGGCAAGGTCTTCAAGACGGTCTCCCCCAGCACGGAGGAGGTGCTGTCCGAGGTCGCCCAGGCCGGCGAGGCGGACGTGGACCGCGCGGTGAAGGCGGCCCGCAAGGCCTTCACGAAGTGGTCGGCGCTGCCCGGCTCCGAGCGCGCCAAGTACCTGTTCCGCATCGCCCGCATCATCCAGGAACGCAGCCGTGAGCTGGCGGTCCTGGAGACGCTGGACAACGGCAAGCCGATCCGGGAGACGAGGGACGCGGACCTGCCCCTGGTGGCCGCGTACTTCTTCTACTACGCCGGCTGGGCCGACAAGCTCGACCACGCGGGCTACGGGCCGAACCCGAAGCCGCTCGGCGTGGCCGGCCAGGTCATCCCGTGGAACTTCCCGTTGCTGATGCTGGCGTGGAAGATCGCCCCGGCGCTGGCGACCGGCAACACGGTCGTGCTCAAGCCCGCCGAGACCACCCCGCTCTCCGCGCTGTTCTTCGCGGACATCTGCCGCCAGGCGGGCCTGCCGAAGGGTGTCGTCAACATCCTTCCCGGCTACGGCGACGCGGGCGCCGCGCTGGTGGCGCACCCGGACGTGAACAAGGTCGCCTTCACCGGCTCCACGGCCGTCGGCAAGGCGATCGCGCGCACGGTCGCGGGCACGGACAAGAAGCTCACCCTCGAACTGGGCGGCAAGGGCGCCAACATCGTCTTCGACGACGCGCCGATCGACCAGGCCGTCGAGGGCATCGTGAACGGCATCTTCTTCAACCAGGGCCAGGTCTGCTGCGCGGGCTCGCGCCTGCTGGTGCAGGAGTCGATCCACGACGAGCTGCTGGACTCCCTCAAGCGCAGGCTCTCCACCCTGCGTCTGGGCGATCCGCTCGACAAGAACACCGACATCGGCGCGATCAACTCCGCCGAGCAGCTCGCCCGGATCACCACGCTCGCCGACCAGGGCGAGGCGGAGGGCGCCGAGCGCTGGTCGCCCGCCTGCGAACTGCCCGAGAGTGGCTACTGGTTCGCCCCGACGCTGTTCACCGGCGTCACTCAGGCGCACACCATCGCCCGTGACGAGATCTTCGGCCCGGTGCTCTCCGTCCTCACCTTCCGCACCCCGGACGAGGCCGTCGCCAAGGCCAACAACACCCCGTACGGGCTCTCGGCCGGCATCTGGACGGAGAAGGGCTCCCGGATCCTGGCGGTGGCGAGCAAGCTGCGCGCCGGTGTCGTCTGGTCCAACACGTTCAACAAGTTCGATCCGACCTCGCCGTTCGGCGGCTACAAGGAGTCGGGCTTCGGCCGCGAGGGCGGCCGGCACGGCCTGGAGGCGTACCTCGATGTCTGAGAAGTCCGAGAAGTCTGGGGCGACGACCGAACCGCGGCTTTCGGTCCTCAAGACCTACAAGCTGTACGTGGGCGGCAAGTTCCCACGTTCCGAGAGCGGCCGGGTGTACGAGGTGAGCGACTCCAAGGGCAACTGGCTGGCGAACGCACCGCGGTCGTCCCGCAAGGACGCCCGTGACGCGGTCGTGGCCGCGCGCAAGGCGTTCGGCGCGTGGTCCGGCGCGACCGCGTACAACCGGGGCCAGATCCTCTACCGCGTCGCGGAGATGCTGGAGGGCCGCCGCGAGCAGTTCGTCCGCGAGGTCGCCGAGGCGGAGGGCCTGTCCAAGGCCAGGGCGGCCGCGCAGGTCGACGCGGCGATCGACCGCTGGGTCTGGTACGCCGGCTGGACCGACAAGATCGCCCAGGTGGTGGGCGGCGGCAACCCGGTCGCGGGCCCGTACTTCAACCTCTCCTCCCCCGAGCCGACCGGCGTGGTGACCGTCCTGGCCCCGCAGGAGTCGTCGTTCCTGGGCCTGGTCTCGGTGATCGCCCCGGTGATCGCGACGGGCAACACGGCGGTGGTGGTCGCGAGCGAGAAGCACCCGCTCCCCGCGCTCTCCCTCGGCGAGGTGCTGGCCACCTCCGACCTGCCGGGCGGTGTCGTGAACGTCCTGTCCGGCGGTACGGCGGAGATCGCCGCGCCGCTCGCCGCGCACCAGGACGTCAACGCGATCGACCTCGCGGGCGCCGACGCGGAGCTGGCGAAGGAGCTGGAGGTCGCGGCGGCGGACAACCTCAAGCGCGTCCTTCGTCCACAGCCTGTGGACTACGCCGCGACGCCGGGCATCGACCGCATGACGGCCTTCCTGGAGACCAAGACGGTCTGGCACCCGACGGGCTCCCTGGGCGCCTCCGGCTCGTCGTACTGAGCCGCCCGGGGCACCGCACCGCGGCGCCCCGCACAGACGAGAGCCGCGTCTCCCCTCCGTCCGGGGGAGGCGCGGCTCTCCGTGTGCGCGCGTGTCAGCGCACCGACCCGAGCAGCTGCCCGACGACCGGCACGGCGCCCACCGACGGGGCCTGGGCCACCGGGCCTGTGAGCTTCTTCGAGCTGACCGGCCGGAAGTCGGCGAGCTGGGTGCCGACACCGTTGTCGAGCGGGTCGACGCCGGTGCCCGCGAGCGGGTTGGGCTTGAGGGCCGTGACCGTACCGGTGGTGTGGCCGACCGTGCCGGTCAGTGCCTGCACACCCGTCTGCGGGTCGCCCTTGCCGAGAGAGCCCAGCAGGCGGCCCTCGCCCCCGCCCGGGAGGATGTCCGCCGAGGCCGTTGTCGCGCCCACGCCCAGGGCGGCCCCGGCGGTGGCGACGGCGACCAGGACGCGCCGGGCGGTGGAATGGTGGGAGGACGCGTGTCGAGCCATTGCTGGTGCCGCCTTACGGATGCGGTGGGTAACGGAAACAGCGCACAGGGTAGTTGAGACGTAAGCCACGTTCCAAAGCCGACCCGCGGGGTCGGCAGGCGGGCCACCATGCGTCAAACTGGTGTTCCGTGAGCCTTCATCCCCCGTCACCCGCCCGTGTCGTGCTGCTGTGCGGCCCCTCGGGCTCGGGCAAGTCCCTGGTCGCCGCCCGCTCCGGACTGCCCGTGCTGCGCCTCGACGACTTCTACAAGGAGGCCGGCGACCCGACCCTGCCGCTGGTGGCGGGGAGTTCGGACATCGACTGGGACCACCCCGGCTCGTGGGACGCGGACGCCGCGGTCGCGGCGATCAGCCGGCTGTGCGCGACGGGCACCACGAACGTGCCGGTGTACGACATCTCGCTGAGCGCCCGCACCGGCGAGGACACGCTGCACATCGGCCGCACCCCGCTGTTCATCGCGGAGGGCATCTTCGCCGCCGAGATCGTGGAGCGCTGCCGGGAACTCGGCGTCCTGGCCGACGCGCTGTGCCTGAACCGCGGACCGGCCAGGACCTTCCGGCGGCGCTTCCTGCGGGATCTGAAGGAGGGCCGCAAGTCGGTCCCGTTCCTGCTGCGCCGGGGCTGGCGGCTGATGCGCGCCGAGCGGTCGATCGTGGCCCGCCAGGTCACGCTGGGCGCCCACGCCTGTGACCGGGACGAGGCCCTGGGCCGGCTGGCCGCCGCGGCGGCGGGTCGGCAGGCGCAGTCACGGACGGCCGCGTAACCGGCGTACGGCACAAGGGCGTACATGCCTCGTACGCCCCTCTCCTCGTAGGCGGCTCTCGCGCGTCAACGCGCGTGCGCACGCGAAAGCGGGACTGGACAGACCCCCCGGTCCTCCAGTCCCGCTCCCTTGGTGCTCCCCCACACTCCCCCGTGTTCCCCCGTGTCCCCAGGGATACCCCCGTTCCCCGAGTCCCCGTTGTTCCCCCGTCTTTTTCCCTCCCCCGTGGTTCCCCCCGTTTTCCCCTTCCCCCGGGTTCCCCCGTTCCCCCGTTCCCCCGTTCCCCCGTTCCCCCGTTCCCCCGTTCCCCCGTTTCCCCGTTTCCCCCGTTCCCCGCTGCCCTTCGGTCGGTTCAGGCGACAAGTTCGCCGAAGGACTCCTCACGGTCACGGCCGAAGCTGAGGACCTCGTCCTCGCGCAGCCGGCGCAGGGAACGCCAGATGCTGGACTTCACCGTGCCGACGCTGATGCCGAGGATGTCCGCGATCTCCGGGTCCGTACGGCCCTCGTAGTAACGCAGGACCAGCATGGTGCGCTGGAGTTCGGGCAGCCGGGCCAGCGCCTGCCACAGCACCGTGCGCAGCTCGGTGCCGCGCATGGCGTCCGTGTCGCCGGGCGTCTCCGGCAGTTCCTCGGTCGGGTACTCGTTGAGCTTGCGGCGCCGCCAGGCGCTGATGTGCAGGTTGGTCATGGTGCGGCGGAGGTATCCGCCGACGGCCGCCTTGTCACTGATCCGGTCCCACGCCCGGTAGGTCGAGAACAGCGCGCTCTGCAGCAGGTCCTCGGCCTCGAAACGGTCGCCGGTGAGGTGGTAGGCGGTTGCGTACAGGGAGGCGCGGCGCTCCTGGACGTAGGCGGTGAACGCCGCTTCGGCGTCTACGGCCTCCGACAGCGCGCGGTGCTCCCCCGGACCCTCCCCGTACGCGGTTCCCCCGTGTGTTTCCCCCGTGTGCGCGTCAACCACCGTTATGCGCGGCTGTATCCCCTGCTGCGCATACGCGGTGTGCTGACGCCCGGTGCCGCGAGCGCACCCCCGCCCGCTCACGGCACCGGACTTCTCCGGAGACCGGGCCACGTCGTGCAGACGCGTGACCACTGCGCTGTGGCTGGTGCTGTGCAGTGTGTTCATTGGCGCCCCCCGTCGTGGAGTTCCGGTGTTCGGTCCTGCTTCCTTGCCCCGTGCCGAAAAGATTGCCGTGGTCACTTCATGACCGTGTCCGCCGACTGTCACAGACCTGTCACAGCGCTCCCGGAACCCGTGGGCGCGAGGTGTTCGCTGACACGCTGCAGAAGATGCTGCGTGGGGCGTCGGCCCGGCTGGACACCGCGTTGGAGTCGGGGACGGCGAGCGGGGTGGGGGTCACCACGTGCCGCGGCGAGCCGCGGCTACCGCTACAGGGCGGCGACAGCGGGACGCAGAAGATCGGTGGCAGGATTCGAGCGCATGAGTTCCCTGCCTGCCTCTGCCCGGGCCCGTCGCTCATCAGCACGCTGGAGGTAGTGGCGACATGCATCGGCGATTTTCGCGTAGTCGGTGAAGGCCAGACCTGAATCGAACCGGGATTCCTCTTCGGTGTCACAGCCGCGCTCGGACACCACGAACCTGCCGTTCGCCAACAGGTAGGAAGCCCTCACAATCTCAAAGACCTTGGCTTCGTGGAAGTGAATATTCAACACGATCTTCGCTCTGGCCAGCAGAGCATCGCGCGCTTCGCCATAGAGGCCGAACCGGGCGACGACATTGAGCCCCTCCGAAGCGAGGTGCCGGAGCGGAGCGATGCGGCGTTCGTTCAATGAGCCGATGAGCAGCACGTCGATGTCCTCCTCCGCCACTGGCCGCATCCGCTCCAGCTCCGGGCCGTAGCCGATGGGGACATGCTGGACCTCGTCCACCCCCAAGCGCCCGAGTTCGGCGATATTACGAGCGCTGTAGTCCCATACCGTGTGCTTTCGGAACAAATCCAGCAGCCCCTGCGTGATCCAACGGGAACCAGCGGAAACCTGTTCCAAGTTATACAGGATGGACTTCTCCGGCAGGACATCCGCCGGGTTCGGGTAATTCCCCAGAAGGTTGGATCCGAAAATGATGTGCCTGCGGCCCGGCAGGCGAGGATCGTGGGTCAGTACACTTTCATGCCCCAGACGCAGCAATGCAAAATGCACGGTTTCAGCGACCTCTTTGAACGCTTCCCAATGCTGATACCCCTGCGGACGAAGAACAGTGACCGCGAATCGCACAAACATCTCCTTCTGTCTCAGGCGCCGCCATGCCGATCCAACTGCGCTGCCCAGTACCCTGTCGGCGGTGAGCAGGTCCAGCTTGAATCGATGAGAACTGGGACTTGTCTTCATTTGTGATCAATGGCCTTTCAGGAGGCTGCCGCGCGGAAACAAAGGTCCGGCGAGGCGATCCGGTTGAACGCGCGCGGAGTCCAGTGACGTGATCGCGTAGTGATCCCTCGCCAAGCCGGTGGGCGGGAGGCAGCCGTCGACGAGGCGGGGTCGGTACAGGGGTCCTGGTGACGGTCGTCATTCGTGGGAGATGTGCGGGAGCGCTCCAGGTGTCGAAACCCCACCCCCGCATGGGCCAGAATGAGGCCCGTGCCTTCCCTGTTGCTGATCGAGGACGACGACGCCATCCGAACGGCCCTGGAGCTCTCACTGACGCGCCAGGGACACCGGGTGGCCACCGCTGCCAGCGGTGAGGACGGTCTGAAGCTGCTGCGCGAGCAGCGGCCGGACCTGATCGTGCTGGACGTGATGCTGCCCGGCATCGACGGGTTCGAGGTGTGCCGGCGCATCCGGCGCACGGACCAACTGCCGATCATTCTGCTCACCGCGCGCAGCGACGACATCGACGTGGTGGTCGGACTGGAGTCCGGAGCCGACGACTACGTGGTCAAACCCGTGCAGGGGCGGGTGCTGGACGCCCGGATCCGGGCCGTGCTGCGGCGCGGCGAGCGGGAGGCGAACGACTCGGCGACCTTCGGCAGCCTCGTCATCGACCGGGCGGCGATGACCGTGACGAAGAACGGCGAGGACCTCCAGCTGACCCCGACCGAGCTGAGACTGCTGCTGGAGCTGAGCCGGCGGCCCGGGCAGGCGCTGTCCCGGCAGCAGCTGCTGCGGCTGGTGTGGGAGCACGACTACCTCGGCGACTCGCGGCTCGTGGACGCCTGTGTGCAGCGGCTGCGCGCCAAGGTGGAGGACGTGCCCTCGTCCCCGACGCTGATCCGTACCGTGCGCGGCGTCGGCTACCGCCTGGACGCGCCTCAGTGACGGACGAGCGGGACGAGCCCCGGGGCTGGGCCTCGGGGCGCAGGGGAACGTTGTCCCGGCTGCGGTTCAGCAGTCTGCGTCTGCGGCTGGTCGTGGTCTTCGCGCTGGTGGCGCTGACCGCGGCCGTGTCGGCGTCCGGAATCGCGTACTGGCTCAACCGCGAGGCGGTGCTCACCCGCGCCCAGGACGCGGCGCTGCGCGACTTCCAGCAGGAGGTGCAGAACCGCGCGGGCGCGCTGCCGGTGCACACCACGCAGGACCAACTCCAGCACACCGCAGGGCAGATGGCCGGCAGCAGCCAGCGCTTCAGCGTGCTGCTGGTCGGCCAGGACGCGAACGGCAGGACGCTGTACGGCAACTCCGGCGGGCTGAACGGCTTCTCGCTGGAGGACGTGCCCGCCTCGCTGCGCACCGCGGTGAACAGGCAGCAGCCGCTCTCCTCCGCCAACAAGGCGCCCTACCACCTGTACTGGCAGCGGATCGTCATGCACGGGACGCCGTACCTGGTGGCCGGCACGCGGGTGATCGGCGGCGGCCCGACCGGCTACATGCTCAAGTCGCTGGAGCCGGAGGCGAAGGACCTCAACTCGCTGGCCTGGTCCCTGGGCATCGCCACCGGACTGGCGCTCATCGGTGCCGCTCTCCTCGCCCAGGCCGCCGCCACGACGGTGCTGAAGCCGGTGCACCGGCTGGGAGTCGCCGCGCGCCGGCTCGGCGAGGGCAAGCTCGACACCCGGCTGCGGGTGTCCGGCACCGACGAACTCGCCGACATGTCCCGCACGTTCAACAAGGCGGCCGAGGCGCTGGAGAAACGGGTCGCCGACATGGCCGCCCGCGACGAGGCCTCCCGCCGCTTCGTCGCGGACATGAGCCATGAGCTGCGTACGCCGCTGACCGCCATCACCGCCGTCACGGAGGTGCTGGAGGAGGAGCTGGACTCCGAGGGCGGCGGCCTCGACCCGATGATCGAGCCGGCGGTCCGGCTCGTCGTCAGCGAGACCCGGCGGCTGAACGACCTGGTCGAGAACCTGATGGAGGTCACCCGCTTCGACGCGGGCACGGCCCGGCTGGTCCTGGACGACGTCGACATCGCCGACCAGATCACCGCCTGCATCGACGCCCGCGCCTGGCTGGACGCCGTGGAGCTGGACGCCGAGCGCGGCATCCACGCCCGGCTCGACCCGCGCCGCCTGGACGTCATCCTCGCCAACCTCATCGGCAACGCGCTCAAGCACGGCGGCTCGCCGGTGCGGGTGTCGGTGCGCGCGTCGGCCGCGGAGGCGGAGCGGCCCGCCGAGATCGTCATCCAGGTGCGCGACCACGGGCCGGGCATCCCCGAGGACGTCCTGCCGCACGTCTTCGACCGCTTCTACAAGGCGAGCGCGTCCCGGCCGCGCTCCGAGGGCAGCGGCCTGGGGCTGTCCATCGCCCTGAACAACGCGCACATCCACGGCGGCGACATCACCGCGGCCAACTCGCCCGAGGGCGGAGCGGTGTTCACGCTGCGGCTGCCGCGGGACGCCTCCGCGCTCGCCGAGGAGCGCACCGAGGGCGAGCGGGACGAGGAGAACGGCGCGGAGGGGGCCACCTGATGAACGCACGCCGACTTCTGCCGGCGGCGCTGACCGCCCTGGGCCTGCTGCTCGCCGGGTGCGGGATCCGGCCCACCGAGGTGCCCACGGACTTCGGCGGCGCGCCCTCCCGCGTGCCCTGCTCGCTGTCCCAGCCCGACTTGACCACCCAGTCCTCGCGCGGCGTGCCCGTACAGGTGTTCCTGTTGTGCGGCTCGTCGCTGGTGACCGTCGACCGGACGGTACGGGTGCCGGAGGGCACCGCGGACGCGCGGCGGCGGGTGATCGTGGCCCAGGGGCTGCTCGACCAGCTCGCCGCGCCGCCGTCGGCCGGCGAGAAGGCGGCCGGGTACACCACGCACGTCCCGGAGGGCCTGAAAGCCGAAGGGCCGCGCCCGCGTGACCCAGCCGACACGCTCCGGCTGAGCAGCGCGCCGGCCGGCCTCGCCCCGTACGCCCTCGCACAGATCGTGTGCACGCTGTCCGACTCGGCCGCCGCCGAGGGGGACGGCTCCGTCGTCCTCGGCGGCCCGGACGACACGGCGCTGCGCCGCTACGAGTGCACCGGGGAACTCCGCTCCCGCCCGGGCACCACCCTGCCACCGTCGACCCCGGTGACCACGGGCTGACGCGGAGGCGGCACGCGGGTGCGTGCGGCGCACGGGTGTGCCGCACGGTCGTGACACAGGGCCATAGGCAGAGTCGGCTGGCCGGGGCGCCCGGCGCCGCCGGGCCGGGGGGCACGGCGGGCTCCTCGGCCGGCGCCCCGGCGATGCCCAGCATGACCATGCCCACGGGCGCGGCGCAGGGGGTGTGACACAGGGCCGTGACACACAGCGTGGCGCAACAGGCTTGGCCCTGGGCCGTGACACACAGTTGTCGCACAGGGTCGTGGCACACGGGCGTGGCACACAGGCCTGGCAGAGGGCCATGACACACAGGCGCGACGCAAAGCCATGACGCACAGGTGTGCCGCGAAGGCGTGGCACAGGACCGTGGCACACAGGCGCGGCGCGCGAGTGTGGCGCAGCACTCACCATGGAGTGTGCCGTCCGGCCGGAACCGATCGTGCCGGGGGCCGCGTCTTGGGTGGCGTGCAGCGTCAAGGCTCCATCCGCGGCAGCGCCGCGATCCACGTCCGCGTGACAGGGGGTGTCCTCCTCGTCGCCCACCTCGCGCTCGTCGCCTGGCTCACGCTGCGTCCGCTGGACGTCCCCTGGGTGACGCCGCCCAATCTGCGTCCGCTCGCCACCATCCGGGCCGACCTGGCGCTGGGCTGGCCCGAGGCGGCCCGGCGCATCGGCGAGGGACTGGCACTGCTCGCGCCGCTGGGCGTACTGCTGCCGATGACGCACGGCAGCCTCCGCGTCTCTCCACTCGGGTCCCTGTTCCGCACGGTCGCCGCGGGCTCCCTGGTCTCGCTGGGCATCGCCCTGCTGCAGACCGGCGTACCGGGCCGGGTGGTGGACGTCGACACACTCCTGCTGAACACCGCGGGCGTGGCCCTCGCCCACCTCGCGGTCGTACCCGCGGGCCGCTCCCGCCTCCGCCGCGGGGCGGAGCGCCGGAATCGGCCGGCCCCGCGCCGGGAGGACCCGCCTCAGGGTCGCACCCCGACGATTCCCAGGGTCGGCCTCGCCCCGTGGAGCGACGCTCTGCCCCCTTCGTCTCCGTAACGTGGAAGACGGACGGGGCAGCCGACGGGGCGGCCCCGCACCGACAGCTCACGAAGGAGTCGACCATGACCGCCCTGGCCCGCCCGACCCACGGCCGCGTGCTCGGCGGAGTGTGCGCTGCGCTGGCTCGGCGCTTCGGCACCTCCGCGACGACGATGCGCGTGATCTTCCTGCTGTCCTGCCTGCTGCCGGGCCCGCAGTTCCTGGTCTACATCGCGCTGTGGATCCTGCTGCCCTCGGAGGAGACGGCCGGCAGCGCGTGGTGAAAGCCGCGCACGCGGAGACGGCGACGCGGTGACACGCTGAAACGACGGCACGGCTGGGGCGCACCCTGGAACCAGGAGGTGCGCCCCAGCCGTACCGCTGTCCGGGGAGCGGTCGGCTCAGCCCAGCGGCAGCCCGTTCACCGGCAGGCCGTGGGTGGGCAGGCCCTGCACCGGCAGTCCGCCGAGCAGACCGGCGACCGGCTTGGTCGGGCCGTTCTGGAGCAGGCCCTGGGTGGCCGGCTGCGCGGCCGCGAGACCCGTCTGCACCGCGGGCTTGGCCTGGTTCAGCGCCTGACCGGCGCCGGGCAGCGACTTGGTGACGTTCTCCGTCGGGAGCGCCTTGCTGACGGTGCCGAGTGCCTGGCCGGCGTCCGGAACGGCCGGCGCGGCGTTCGCGGCGCCCGCGCCGGCGGCGGCGAAGGCGGCCCCGAGAGCGGCGACACCGAGGGACTTGGCGGCAGACTGCTTCATGAAAACGCGTCCTTGGGTGGAAGACAGGGAACTGAGCGGTCCACGACCGTAAACATGCCGAGCCGTCCGCCGCAAACATCGAAATACGGACGGAATATGCGCCCCGGATGTGTTCCCGTATCCGCCGATCAGCCTTCCGAAGCCGAGAAACCCCTGGTGGACGCGGTCTGCTGAAACAGCCATTCGGATTTCAGCGCCGCAAATCCCGGCTTGATCACGTCATTGATCATCGCCAGTCGTTCATCGAAAGGAATGAATGCTGATTTCATCGCATTGACGGAGAACCACTGCATGTCGTCGAGCGTGTATCCGAATGCCTCGACCAGCTGCTCGAACTCCCTGCTCATGCTGGTGTGGGACATCAGGCGGTTGTCCGTGTTGACCGTGGCCCGGAAGTGGAGCCGGCGCAGCAGCCCGATCGGATGCTCGGCGTACGAGGGCGCCGCCCCGGTCTGCAGGTTGGAACTCGGGCACAGCTCCAGCGGGATGCGCTTGTCGCGGACGTAGGAGGCCAGCCGCCCCAGTTCGACCGTGCCGTCCTCGCCGACCTGGATGTCGTCGATGATGCGCACCCCGTGGCCCAGCCGGTCCGCGCCGCACCACTGCAGCGCCTGCCAGATGGACGGCAGCCCGAAGGCCTCGCCGGCGTGGATCGTGAAGTGGTTGTTCTCCCGCTTCAGGTATTCGAAGGCGTCCAGGTGCCGGGTGGGCGGGTAGCCGGCCTCCGCGCCGGCGATGTCGAAGCCCACGACGCCCGAGTCCCGGTAGCTGTTGGCGAGTTCGGCGATCTCCAGGGAGCGGGCCGCGTGCCGCATCGCGGTCAGCAGGACGCCGACCCGGATCCGGTGACCGTTCTCCAGGGCGGTCCGCTCGCCCTCGCGGAAGCCCTCGTTGACGGCCTCGACGACCTCCTCCAGGCTCAGCCCGCCCTCCAGGTGCTGCTCGGGGGCGTAGCGCACCTCGGCGTAGACGACGCCGTCCTCGGCGAGGTCCTCGGCGCACTCGCGGGCGACCCGGACGAGGGCGTCGCGGGTCTGCATCACGGCGACGGTGTGCGAGAACGTCTCCAAGTACCGTTCCAGGGAGCCGGAGTCGGCGGCCTCCCGGAACCACAGGCCCAGCTTGTCCGGGTCGGTCTCGGGAAGCAGGGAGTAGCCCGTCGTACGGGCCAGGTCGACGACGGTTCCCGGGCGGAGCCCGCCGTCGAGGTGGTCGTGGAGCAGAACCTTGGGCGCCCGGCGGATCTGGTCCGAGCTCGGGGTGTTCCCCTGGTCGGCAGTCTGGCTCGTCATTTCCGCACTGTAACTCCTACGCGCGTAGATCATCGCGTGTACACATCCGTCGATATGTAACGGTGACCGCCCGGACGGGTGGCGTACACGGGTGCTTCTGACACTGTTCTGTCGTGACTCCACCCACGCGTGAACGCGCGGGCTCCCTGCAACGGTGGCTAGGCCACGTCGCAGAGGACCAGCCCGGCCCTGTTGAGGACGTTCGTCGCGCCGACGCGGTCAGCGTTGGCGGTGAAGCCGCACGCCGTGCACTGGAACTTCGCCTGGGTGACGCGGTTCTCCTTCGCGACATGCCCGCATGCGGGGCACGTGCGGGAGGTGTTGCGGGCATCCACTCCGATCACGAGGCGACCGGCACTTTCAGCCTTGTTCGCCAGGATCGTCAGGAACTGCCCCCAGCCCGCGTCCAGGATGCTGCGGTTGAGCCCGGGCTTCGCGGCGGCGCCGTTCGGCAGGAAGGCGCCGGGCGCTTCGGGGTCGGGCCTGGGCGCTGGCGCCTTTGACGGTGACTCATGTTCCAGGTTGGATGCCACGCTGCTCCGCAGCACAATCGCGGAGTCGATTCCCCAACCGGCCGAAGCCGGCGGTCCGCTCGAAAGGAATCTGATGGCACACCAAGCGACGCCGGTTCGCACGGCCCGGCTGGGGAGGACGCTCGGCCCGGAGCCGGCGGCGGTGGGCGGAGCGGTGCTGCTGCTCCCGGGCGGCCAGGAGGTCTCCACCCGCAGACCCTCGCCGGTGCTGGCGGCCGCCTCGGTGCGCACGCTGGGGCGTCGGCTGGCCCGCGCGGGGCGCGAGGAGGGCCTGGCCGTGCACGTGGTGCACTACCGCTACCGCGGCTGGAACGGCGCCGAGGCGCATCCGGCCCGCGATGCGGCCTGGGCCGTCGAGGAGGTCGTCCGGTGCTACGGGGACGTGCCGGTCTGCCTGGCCGGTCTCGACATGGGCGGCCGGGCCGCGCTGCACGCCGCCGGGCACGAGACCGTCAACTCCGTGGTGGCCATCGCCCCTTGGCTGCCCGAGGCCGACATGGCGGCCTCGCCCGAACCGGTCAGGCAGCTCGCCGGGCGCCGGGTGCTGATCGTGCACGGCACGAACGACGAACGGACCGATCCCGAGCTGTCCTTCCGGTTCGCAGAGCGGGCGAAGAAGGCGAACCGGGACGTGTGCCGGTTCGAAGTGCACGCCGACAGGCACGGGTTGCGCCAGTACCGGGACGAAGTCCTCGCGCTCACCACCGACTTCGTCATGGGCTCCCTCTTCGGGCGGGTGTTCTCGCGGCCGGTGCAGGACGCGCTGGCGGCTCCGCCGCCGCTGGGCCTGCGGATGCCGCTGGCGGCCGGGTTCGGGAAGACCCTGCGGCGGTAGGGCCGCCCGCCGTCAGGTGGGGAGCAGGCTGCCGCGCTTGGCGAGCAGGAACTTCTTGAACGCCGCCACCGGCGGGGTGTCCGGGTGGCCCTCCAGCCAGGCCACGCCGATCTCCCGCACCGCGCGCGGGGCCGTCACCGTCAGCTCGACGACTCCGGGCCGGGGGAAGGCCGGCGGGGGCAGCAGGGCGACCCCGAGGCCCGCGGCGACCAGGCCGCGCAGGGTCTCGGCCTCCTCGCCCTCGAAGGCGATGCGCGGCTTGAAGCCGGCCTCCCGGCACAGGGCGTCGGTGATGCGGCGCAGGCCGTAGCCGGGTTCCAGGGTCACGAAGGACTCCTCGGCGGCCTCGGCCAGGCGGATGCGGCGGCGGGCGGCGAGCCGGTGGTCGACGGGGACGACCAGGCGCAGCTTCTGCTCGTCGAGACGGCGGGCGACCAGGTCGGGGGCGTCCGGCACGGGGGACGTCAGGCAGAGGTCGAGCTCGCCCGCCCGCAGCCCCTCCAGCATGGCCTCGCCGTAGTTCTGCACCAGGCTGAAGCGGACGCGGGGATGGTCGGCCCGGAAGGCGTGGATGAGGCCGGGCACGGTCTCGGCGCCCATGGTGTGCAGGAAGCCGAAGGCGACCTTGCCGGTGGCCGGGTCGGCGTCGGCGCGCACCTCCTCGGCGGCGCGCTCGATCTCGGCGAGGGCGCGTTGCACGGAGGCGAGGAACGTGCGGCCGGCGGGGGTCAGGGAGACCGTGCGGCCCCGGCGGGCGAAGAGGTCGACGCCGAGGTCCTGCTCCAGCCGGACCATGGCCCGCGAGAGCGTCGACTGCGGGACCTGCATCTCCTGCGCGGCCCGGGTGACGTGCTCGGTGCGGGCCACGCCGGCGAAGTGCGCCAGGCGGGGCGCGAGCAACGCGACGATGTCTTCTGTGTCACCGGTCTGTGACAGACGCGGCTGCGACCTCGGCTGATGCACCATGGGAACGATTATGCCGAGTCCATGCATTGGACGGATGAGTACGGGCTTTCTACGGTCACCGTATGACTCCCGCCGATACCGGGGCGCTCACCACCGTGGGCGCCGTCGCCTCAGTCCCCGACTCCGACTCCCGTATGGCCCCGGGCGGCCCCGGCTACCGCCGGATGAGCCTCGCCCTCTTCCTCGCGGGTGTCGCCACCTTCGCGCTGCTGTACTCCACGCAGGCCCTGCTGCCGCTGATCTCCGGCGAGTTCCACGTGGCGGCGAGCGACGCGAGCTGGACGGTGGCCGCCGCGACGGGCGGCCTGGCGCTGTTCGTGCTCCCGGCGAGCGCGCTGTCGGAGCGTTTCGGGCGGCGTACGGTCATGACGGCCTCGCTGGCGGTCGCGGTGGTCGTCGGGCTGCTGGTGCCGTTCGCGCCGTCGCTGGGCGCGCTGGTGGTGCTGCGGGCGCTCCAGGGCGCGGCCCTCGCGGGGCTGCCGGCCTCGGCGCAGGCGTATCTGGCGGAGGAGGTCCGGCCCCGGGCCCTGGTCACGGCGATCGGCCTGTTCGTGGCCGGCAACAGCGTGGGCGGCATGAGCGGCCGGGTCATCACCGGCTGGGTCGCCCAGGAGTGGGGCTGGCGGGTGGCGGTCGGGGTGATCGGGGTGATCGCGGTGGGCTGCGCGGTGGCCTTCCGCCTGCTGCTTCCGGCGCCCCGGCACTTCCGGGCGGGCTCGCTGCGCCCGCGGGTGCTGGCGCGCTCGGTCCGCGACCACCTCTCCGATCCGCTGCTGCGCCGCCTGTACGCGATCGGCGCGCTGTTCATGACGGTGTTCGGCGGGGTCTACACGGTGATCGGCTACCGCCTGACCGAGGCGCCGTTCTCCCTGCCGCAGGGCATCGTCGGCTCGATCTTCCTGGTGTACCTGGTGGGCACGGTGTCCGCGTCGACGGCGGGGCGGCTGGTGGGCCGCCTGGGCCGCCGGGGCGCCCTGTACCTGGCGGGCGCCACGACGGCGGCGGGTCTGCTGGTGTCCCTGGTGGACTCGGTCGCACTGGTCCTGCTGGGCCTGGTCCTGATCACCGCGGGCTTCTTCGCCGGTCACGCGGTCGCCTCCTCGGCGGTCAGCCGGACGGCCACGCACGGCCGCGCCCAGGCCTCGGCGCTCTACCAGTCCGCCTACTACGTCGGCTCCAGCGTGGGCAGCACGGTGGGCGCCGTGGCCTTCCACGCGCAGGGCTGGGCGGGAACGGTCGGGGTCGGACTGCTGGCCGTCCTGGGCGTCGTGGCGATCACGGTGCTCGGCTCGCGGGCGGCCAGGGTCGCGGCGCGGCGCGAGCCGGTGCCGGCATAGCCGCGCCGGCCGCCGGGCCACTCACCCACGGCGGGAGCCGGGAGCCGGACCGCTCGGCCACACCGGGCGCCGGGAGCCGGGCCACTCAGCCACGGCGGGCTCCGGGCTCCAGGCTCCAGGCTCCAGGCTCCAGTGCCGGCGTAGCCGCGCCGGACGCCTGCCTGTAGGCCGACGTCGGCGCCTCCAGCGCCTCCGGCGCCGTCATCGTGGGCGAAGGTGACGCGAGGGCCCCGACGGGGTCGACGCCCCGTCGGGGAGCTGCTCGCCCGCGCCCGGAGGGCCGTCCGGGACGCCGGCGCCCACGGCGGCGGGCCCGTGGCCGCGCGCCACCCTCCCGACCTGCGGGTTCTTCCGCTCCAGCGGCCGTTGTCAGTGGGCTGCGGTAGCTTCCGAGGTGCTGGGCGTGACGACGCGCACCGGACGGGACGGCCACAGGGGCGGGTGGACGATGGGAAACGGCACGACGGCGACGGCGGAGCTCGACGAGCGGCTGGAGGAGTACCGGGTCGAGCTGACCGGTTACTGCTACCGCATGCTCGGCTCGAGCTTCGAGGCGGAGGACGCGGTCCAGGACACCCTCGTGCGTGCCTGGCGGAGCTACGACAAGTTCGAGGGGCGCTCCAGCCTGCGCTCGTGGCTCTACCGCATCGCGACGAACGTCTGCCTGGACATGCTGGCGGCGGGCAGCAAGCGGGCCCGGCCGATGGACCTGACCGAGTCCACGCCGCTGGCCCGCGCGGCGCTGTCCCCGCGCCCGGACCACACCTGGCTGGAGCCGGTGCCGGACGCCCGTGTGCTGCCGGCGGTCGAGGATCCGGCCGAGGCGGCCGTCACCAAGGAGTCGGTGCGGCTCGCCTTCATGGCCGCCTTGCAGCAGCTGCCGCCCAAGCAGCGGGCCGTGCTGATCCTGCGCGAGGTGCTGGCCTGGCGGGCAAGCGAGGTCGCCGAGCTGCTGGGCACGTCGGTCGCGTCGGTCAACAGCGCCTTGCAGCGGGCGCGCGCCACGCTCGCCGAGCGGGGCGACAAGGCCGCCGAGGCGGCGGTGTCGGACCCGCTGGACGAGGCCCAGCAACGGCTCCTGGAGCGCTATGTTAAGGCCTTCGAGGGGTACGACATGGCGGAGCTGACCGCGTTGCTGCACGAGGACGCGGTGATGACGATGCCGCCGTTCGACCTGTGGCTGACGGGCCCGTCGGACATCACGGGCTTCATGACGACGCTGGGCGCGGCCTGCGCGGGCTCCCGGCTGCTGCCGGTGCGGGCCAACGGGCTGCCGGGCTTCGCCCAGTACAAGCCGGACCCGGAGAAGGGCGGCTTCACCGCGTGGGCGGTGCAGGTCCTGGAGACGTCAGAGGGCCGGATCACCGGGTTCCACTGCTTCCTCGACACCCAGCGGTGGTTCCCGTTGTTCGGGTTGCCGCTCCAGCTCGAAGGAGAGGCCGACCAGGCGGAGGAGGCCGTCTAGCGCCAGGTCGGGGTCGCGCAGCCGTATGCGGCCGCCGGCCCGCCGGGCGGTGAGCTGGAGCCGCGCGAGCAGGTCGACCACGCCGAGTCCCGGCGGTCCGAGACCCCCGACGTCGCACACGACGACTTCGGTCCGGGTGTCCTCCAGCAGGGCCCGCACGTCCGCGCACAGCCCCACCACCTCCTCCCGGGTGACGGGGCCGGCGAGCACGAGCACGGCAGGTGTCCTGGCATCCACGATCTGTAGACCGTGCGACCGGGCACAACTCATCGCGGACCGGGGGCCACAGGCCCGCCGAAGATCACATTGACCCGCTCCCGCCCTCCCCGGAGGGTGGCCGTATGCCCCACGGATCGCCACCGCCCTGGATACCCGACGGCCTTCTGCCCGCGAGGGAGGCCGTGTGCGGGGGGTGCTGAGCGGGTTCGCGGTCATCGCGGTGGTGATCGGCGTCGGCTATGTGATCGGGCGCCGCGGCTCCCTCGGCGACCAGGGCCGCGAGGTGCTGACCAGGCTGGCCTTCCACGTGGCGTCCCCCGCCCTGTTGTTCACGACGCTCGCGCGGGCCGACCTGTCGGTGGTCTTCTCCAGCCGGCTGCTGGTGACGGCGATGAGCACGGCCGCGGCGGCGGGCGTCTTCGTGGCGTTCGGCGCGGTGCGGCGCTGGGGCGTGGGCCGCACCACGATCGGTGCGCTGTGCTCCAGCTACGTCAACTCCGGCAACCTCGGCATCCCGATCGCCGTGTACGTCCTGGGCGACGCGTCCCTGGTGGCCCCGGTCCTACTGTTCCAGCAGATCATGGTCACGCCCATCGCGCTGACGGTGCTCGACCTCTCCGGGTCGGGCGGGAGTGGCTCCCTGTGGCGGCGCCTGCTCACCCCGCTGCGCAACCCCATCGCGGTGGGCTCCCTGAGCGGGGTCCTGGTCTCGGCCACCGGCCTGCGGGTGCCCGGCCCGGTCATGGACCCGATCACCCTGATCGGCAACATGTCGGTCCCGGCCGTCCTGCTGGCCTACGGCATCTCCCTGCGCGGCAGCGCGGCCCCCGGCCGCGGCCGCGATCGCCACCTGGTGCTGCTCGCCGTCGCCCTCAAGTCGGCGGGCCAGCCATTGGCGGCCTGGGCCCTGGCGGCGGGCGTCTTCGGCCTGAGCGGGGCACCTCTGCTGGACGTCGTGGTGACCTCGGCCCTGCCCGCCGCCCAGAACCTGTTCACCTACGCGAGCCGCTACCGCGTCGGCGAGTCCCTGGCCCGCGAGTCCATCCTGCTGTCGACGATCCTGTCGGTGCCGACGCTGGTGCTGGTCGCGGCACTGCTGGGCTGACCGTCAGCCGCAGGGGAACATGCCGGTGTCGAGAATCAGTTTGAACGGCTCGGGGAGCTTCAGCTCCTCGCCGTACTCGACTGATGCGAGTACCCGATACGTGCCCTTCTGCGGCTCGCCATAGAGCGTCGCCGTGGGACGACCCGACTGACAGGGATCCAGGAGAAGGTAGAACGGCACGCCTCCCACGGCGTAACCGTGGGCTTTCTTGATGCGGTCGTGATTGGCGTTGCTCCGCGACGTGACCTCGACAACCAGTTCCGCCTCGCCGACATGCACCCGCCTTCCGCGGCGCAGGGCGGCCCTGGGTACGACGCACAGATCAGGGAAGAACAGGCCGCCCGTCTCCGGGCATGTCAGCCCGAGCGTCTGGTAGACGCCCCAGTCGCAGTTGGGCGGAAGCGCGCCGTACAGGCGTTCGTGAAGCAGTTCAGCGGTGTCGTTGTCCTCTTCGGACGGCGGAGGTGACACGGTGATGATCCCCTCGATGATCTCCACCTTGCTGCCCTCAGGCCACTCCATCTCCTCCCAGAACCGGACGAGGTCGTCCCAGCCCTGCTCGGGGTCATGGCTGACGGTGAGTGCGCTCATGGCGGTCTCCTATCGGTGCGTCACCGATCCCAGCATGCCGAACGGGACCGGTGGAGGTCCACCGATCCCGTTCACCCGGAAGAGGAAAGCGCAGGTCAGGCGATACGTTCCAGCACCACCGGCGAGGCGGTGAAGTCCGTGCCGGGCGCCGCGACGTCGTACGAACCCTCGACCGACTGGAGCGCGTACTCGAAGCGCTCGGGGGTGTCCGTGTGGAGGGTCAGCAGGGGCTGGCCCTCCGTCACCCGGTCGCCGGGCTTGGCGTGCAGCTCGACGCCCGCGGCCGCCTGGACCGGGTCCTCCTTGCGGGCGCGGCCGGCGCCCAGGCGCCAGGCGGCGACACCGACGCCGTAGGCGTCGAGGCGGGTCAGGACGCCGGAGGACGGGGCCGTGATCACGTGCTGTTCCCTGGAGGTGGGCAGGGGGGCGTCGGGGTCGCCGCCCTGGGCCGCGATCATGCGGCGCCAGACGTCCATCGCGGAGCCGTCGGCCAGGGCCTTCGCCGGGTCCGCGTCCCTCAGGTCGGCCGCGTCCAGCATCTCGCGCGCCAGGGCCAGGGTCAGTTCGACCACGTCCGCGGGGCCGCCGCCGGCCAGGACCTCGACCGACTCGCGGACCTCCAGCGCGTTGCCCGCCGTCAGGCCGAGCGGGGTCGACATGTCGGTCAGGAGCGCGACCGTCCGCACGCCGTGGTCGGTGCCCAGGCCGACCATCGTGGAGGCCAGCTCACGGGCGTCGTCGAGCGTCTTCATGAAGGCGCCGGTGCCCACCTTCACGTCGAGGACCAGCGAGCCCGTGCCCTCGGCGATCTTCTTGGACATGATGGAGGAGGCGATCAGCGGGATCGCCTCGACCGTGCCGGTCACGTCGCGCAGGGCGTACAGCTTCTTGTCCGCGGGCGCCAGGCCGTCGCCCGCCGCGCAGATCACCGCGCCGACGCCGTCCAGTACGGACAGCATCTCCTCGTTGGACAGCAACGCCCGCCAGCCGGGGATCGACTCCAGCTTGTCCAGCGTGCCGCCGGTGTGGCCGAGGCCGCGGCCCGAAAGCTGCGGGACGGCCGCGCCGCAGGCCGCGACCAGCGGGGCCAGCGGCAGCGTGATCTTGTCACCGACGCCGCCCGTCGAGTGCTTGTCCGCGGTGGGGCGGGACAGGGAGGAGAAGTCCATGCGCTCGCCGGAGGCGATCATCGCCGCGGTCCAGCGGGCGATCTCCTCGCGGTTCATGCCGTTGAGGAGGATGGCCATCGCGAGCGCGGACATCTGCTCGTCGGCGACCTCCCCGCGGGTGTACGCGTCGATCACCCAGTCGATCTGCTCGCCGCTGAGCTCGCCGCGGTCCCGCTTGGTGCGGATGACGGAGATGGCGTCCATGGCCATGGGGTTCGGTTCCTTCCGGGGTGCGAAGGGGGCGGGCGGCCCGCCTGGCCCCAAGGGGTTCAGGAGGGCCGCCCGGGTGTCACTTGGTGAGGTGGTCCGGCCCGAAGGCCTGCGGCAGCATCTCGGACAGCGGCAGGATCCCCGCCGGGGTCTCCAGGATCAGGGCCGGCCCGCCGAACTCGTACAGCAGCTGGCGGCAGCGCCCGCACGGGACGAGGATCTCGCCCCTGCCGTCCACGCACGTGAAGTGCGTCAGCCGGCCGCCCCCGGTGTTCGCGAGCTGCGAGACCAGTCCGCACTCGGCGCACAGGCCGAGTCCGTAGGAGGCGTTCTCGACGTTGCAGCCGGTGACGATCCGGCCGTCGTCGGCCAGGGCGGCGGCACCGACCGGGTAGTTCGAGTAGGGGACGTACGCACGGGTCATCGCCGCGCGCGCCTCCTGCCGCAGCGCTTCCCAGTCGACCGTCGCGTCCGAGCTCACTTGCCCTGTCCCTTCCGGTACGGCTGACCGTCCGCCTTCGGCATCCGCAGGTGCTGTGCCGACAGCGACAGCACCAGCAGGGTGACGATGTACGGCGTGGCGGTCACGACCTGCTTGGGCACCTCGTTGGTGCCGAGGTACCAGGCGAACATCAGAGCCGAGACCACGGCGGTGGTGACGGCGGGCACCAGCTTCTTCTTCCACACCAGGTATGCCGCGCCGAACACCAGCAGGATCGCAAGCAGCAGGATCAGCGCGTGCACGTTGGTCGTGCCGCCGCGCAGGTTCAGGCTGTCGGTGTAGCCGAACAGGCCGGCGCCGAGGGCGAGGCCGCCCGGCATCCAGTTGCCGAAGATCATCGCGGCGAGACCGATGTAGCCGCGGCCGGCGGTCTGGCCGTCGAGGTAGACGTTCGAGGCCACGATGGACAGGAACGCGCCGCCCAGACCGGCGAAGCCGCCGGAGATGATCACGGCGATGTACTTGTACTTGTAGACGTTGACGCCGAGCGACTCGGCGGCCACCGGGTTCTCGCCGCAGGAGCGCAGCCGCAGCCCGAAGGCGGTGCGCCACAGCACCCACCAGGACAGCGGTACGAGGGCGACCGCGACGACGGTCAGCGGCGACAGGTTGGTGATCAGACCGCCGAGCAGGCCGGCGACGTCGGAGACCAGGAACCAGTGCTTGCCGTTGAGGGTGGCCAGCCAACTGGACAGTCCCGGGATGTCGAAGGTGCCGAGCGAGTCGATCGGCGGGGACTGCTTGGAGGAGCCCTGGGGGGCGTGCTCGAAGGTGAACTTCGACAGGTAGCGGGTGGTGCCGAGGGCCAGGATGTTGATCGCCACACCGGAGACGATGTGGTTGACGTTGAAGGTCACCGTGGCGATGGCATGCAGGACGGCGCCGAGCGCGCCGCCGATGATGCCGAAGACGACACCGGCCCAGGGACCCCACTGGTAGCCGGCCCAGGCACCGAACCAGGTGCCGAGGATCATCATGCCCTCGAGGCCGATGTTGACGACGCCGGACCGCTCGGCCCACAGACCGCCGAGGCCGGCGAGGCCGATCGGGACGGCCAGGCGCAGCGCGGTGGACATCTGGCCGGTCGAGGTGATGCCGTGCGCGCCGGTGACGAGGCGGACGACCGAGGTCAGTACCAGCACGCCCGCGATGATCAGCAGGAGCACGGGGAGGGAGACACGGCGGCTGCCCTTGCCGGGCTGCTTGGCCTGGGGCTTGGCGATGGTCGCGGTGGACATCAGGCCGCCACCTCCTTCTTCTGGACGTTGTTCTGGGCGGCGGCCGCGGCCAGCTCGGCGCCGACCTGCTTCTGCTGGCGGCGCAGGCCCCACTGGCGTACGGCCTCGTAGGAGATGACGACCGCGAAGACGATCAGGCCCTGCATGATGGTGGCGATCTCCTTCTCGTACGCCACGGGGGTGGCGTAGTCGAGGGCGGGAGAGGCCTTGTCGAGGAAGGCGATCAGGAGGGCGGCGAAGGCGATGCCGACCGGGTTGTTGCGGCCGAGCAGGGCGATGGTGATGCCGGTGAAGCCGAGGCCGGTCGGGAAGCTCAGGCTGTAGGTGTGGGCGTCGCCGAGCAGCAGCGGCAGGCCGGACAGGCCCGCGACCCCGCCGGAGATCAGCATGGCGGTGAGCACCATCTTCTTGGCGTCCACGCCGGAGGCCGCGGCGGCGCTCGCGGACTCGCCGGTGGCGCGCAGGTCGAAGCCGAAGCGGGTGCGGTTGAGCACGATCCAGTAGACGACGCCCATGGCGACGGCGAGGAAGACCAGGCCGTAGATCTGGCCGACGTCCGAGCCGAGGTCGATGCCCGAGACCCAGCCGGACTCCTTCATGATGCCGGTCGTCATGTTGTTGCCGACCTGCACACCCCAGACGTCCTTCAGGGTGAGGTAGCCGATGAGGCTGGTGGCGATGGCGTTGAGCATGATCGTGGCGACGACCTCGCTCACGCCCCGGGTGACCTTCAGCAGGCCCGCGATGCCGGCCCAGAAGGCGCCGGTGAGCATGCCGACGAGCAGCAGCGTCGGTATCTGGAGGAAGGACGGCAGGGCCAGGTGGGCGCCGACGACGGCGGTCATCATCGCGGCGAGCCGGTACTGGCCGTCGACGCCGATGTTGAACAGGTTCATGCGGAAGCCGACCGCCACCGCGAGCGCCGCCAGGTAGTACATCGACGCCTGGTTGATGATCAGCACCTGGACGTCGGAGAACGACGCCTGCTCGAGCATCAGCGTGTACGGCTCGATCGGGCTCTTGCCCGAGGCGATCAGCACGACCGAGGTCAGCAGGATCGCCGCGACGAGCGCGATGACCGGGCCGGCCACCGCGAGGAGCACCCGCTCCTTGTCGAACTTCTTCATCGGGCCTCGTCCTCCGGACCGGCGGTGGTTTCGGTGTGTTCCAGGTGGCCGGTCGCGGCACCCGTCATGGCCGAGCCCAGCTCCTCGGGGGTGATGGTGGCCGGGTCGGCGTCGGCGACCAGCCGGCCGTTGTAGATCACCCGCAGGGTGTCGGACAGACCGATCAGCTCGTCCAGGTCGGCGGAGATCAGCAGCACGGCCAGGCCCTCGCGGCGGGCGTCCCGGATGTGGTCCCAGATCGCGGCCTGCGCGCCGACGTCCACACCGCGGGTGGGGTGGGCGGCGATGAGGAACTTGGGGCTGTGGCTCATCTCACGGCCGACGATCAGCTTCTGCTGGTTGCCGCCGGACAGGGAGGCGGCGGTGACGTCGATGCCGGGGGTGCGGACGTCGTACTCCTCGACGATCCGGCGGGTGTCCTCCTGGGCGCCCTTGGGGTCGAGCCAGAAGCCCTTGGCGTTGGGGCGCTCGGTGACGTGGCCGAGGATGCGGTTCTCCCACAGCGGGGCCTCCAGCAGGAGCCCGTGCCGGTGGCGGTCCTCGGGGATGTAGCCGACGCCGGACTCCCGGCGCCTGCGGGTGGGCCAGGAGGTGACGTCCTCGCCGAGGAGGGTGATCGTGCCCGTGTCGGCCTGCTTGAGGCCGATGAGGGCTTCGATCAGCTCACTCTGGCCGTTGCCCTCGACGCCCGCGAGGCCGAGGACCTCGCCGGCGTGGATGGTGAAGCTGATGTCGTCGAGGACGGCCCGGCCGCCCTCGGCCTCCAGCCGCAGCTCGTCGACGGTGAGGACGGCGCGGTCGGTGACCGTGGACTCGGCGGTCTCCGGGGTGGGCAGTTCGCTGCCGACCATCATCTCGGCGAGCTGGCGCGAGGTGGTCTCGGCGGGGACGGCCGTGCCCACGGTGGTGCCGCGGCGGATGACGGTGATGTCGTCCGCGACCGACAGGACCTCGCCCAGCTTGTGGGAGATGAAGATGACGGACAGGCCCTCGGCCTTCAGGTCGCGCAGGTTGTCGAAGAGCGCGTCGACCTCCTGCGGGACGAGCACGGCGGTCGGCTCGTCGAGGATGAGGGTGCGGGCGCCCCGGTAGAGGACCTTGAGGATCTCCACGCGCTGGCGGTCGGCGACACCGAGGTTCTCGACCAGGGCGTCCGGGCGGATACCGAGGCCGTAGCGGTCGGAGATCTCCTTGATCTTCCTGCGGGCGGCGCCGCCGATGCCGTACAGCTTCTCGCTGCCGAGGGCGACGTTCTCGAGCACGGTCAGGTTGTCGGCCAGCATGAAGTGCTGGTGGACCATGCCGATGCCGCGGGCGATGGCGTCGGCGGGGCTGCCGAAGCTCACCTGCTCGCCGTCGACCGCGATGGTGCCCTCGTCCGGCTTCTGCATACCGTAGAGGATCTTCATCAGGGTGGACTTGCCGGCGCCGTTCTCGCCGACGAGGGCGTGTACGGTTCCCTTACGGACCGTCAGGCGGATGTCGTGGTTGGCCACGACTCCGGGAAACCGTTTGGTGATGCCCGCGAGCTCTACCGCGATGGTCGGCTGGGCGGTGAGCGGAGGGCTGCTGGACGCGTCGATGGCGACTCTCCTTGGGGAAAGGGGCCGCTCTACGCGCGTAGCGCCCCTGCTTTAAATAGTGCCCGGACCTGATCGACCTTGATTTGTCCTCGATCCGTTCCGAGCATTCTGCCGCGTGAACGGGGTGGGAGTCGCTGTGCGCTTCCACACCCCGTTCCGCCGCCGTGACACTGCCGCCGCAGCGTCGTTCAGGCCATCCCTATGACAGGCCCGCGACCGTTCGGTCAGGAGTCCTTGACCGTGATCGAGCCGCTCTTGATGCCTTCCTCGGCCTTCTTGATCGCGGCCTGGAGGTCGGCGTTGTTCTTGAAGACGGGGTTGGAGTCGGAAAGGCTCACACCACCGTTGTCAAGGGAGCCGCGGATCTCACCGGTCAGCGGCTTGCCGTCCTTGACCGACTTGGCGAGCTCGTAGACCGCGCCCGAGACGTTCTTCAAGGCCGAGGTCAGGATGTAGTCCTTGTACTTCGACAGGGAGCTCTGCTCGTACTGGTCGGAGTCGACGCCGATCGCCCACACCTTGTGCGCGGCGGCGGCCTTGATGACACCCTGACCGGACAGGCCGGCCGCGTGGTAGACGACGTCGGCACCCGCGTCGATCTGACCGTTGGTGGCGCTCTCACCCTTGTCGGGGCTGGAGAAACCGCCCTCCTGCGGGGTCTGCGTCAGATACTGCTTCTCGATCTTGATCTTCGGGTTGACCGACTGCACACCCTGGACGAAGCCCGCCTCGAACTTGTGGATCAGCGGGATGTCCACACCACCGATGAAGCCGACGTGGTTCTTCTTGGTGGTCTTGGCCGCCGCGACACCGGCGAGGTACGAGGCCTGCTCCTCATGGAAGACCATGTCGGCCACGTTGTCGGCCTTGACGGTGTTGTCGTCGATGATGCCGAAGGTGGTCTTCGGGAACTTGGCGGCGACCTCCTTGATCGCCGGGCCGTACACGAAGCCGACACCGATCACCGGGTTGTAGCCCGCCTTGGCGAGGGTCTCCAGGCGCTGCACCTTGTCAGCGTCCGCCTCGCCGTCCTGCGGCTCGACGTCGCGGCCGCCGATGCCGAGGTCCTTTTCAGCCTTCTGCAGACCGGCATACGCTGCGTCGTTGAAGGACTGGTCGCCCTTGCCACCGATGTCGTAGGCAAGGCCTATACCCTTGCTCTTGCCATCGCCCGAGGACGAGTTGGACGAACTGGTCGAGCTGCCGCCACAGGCGGATACGGTGACAGCGAGGGCTGCGGCTGCGACACCTGCAACCGTGATACGGGACACCCGGCGCATGGAACGAGACTCCTTCGTGCAAGCGCCCAATCCAGGCGCTGGTTCCGCCGCAGCGTAACGCGCGTAGACAAGCCAGAGAACCCCACCTTGCCAGAGTGTTATGCGACCGTTTCGAACCCCTCTGAACGCGCGCCCGCCGTCCACGACGGGATAGCACACACGGAGAAACCTGGACCTCCCTACGGCGGGCCACCTACCAATGCCCAGGGCGACCAAGATCCCCCCCCCCCCCAAGATCGATCTTTCACACTCGGCCGCATGACAGGCTCATGATCGAAATGCGTATCTCCGCCGGTCACACCAACCTGCGGGATCCCATTCCAATAGGGGAGGATCATGAAACTCAAGAAGCTTGCAGCCGTGACAGCCGGCGTCGGGGTCGCTCTGACGACCACCGTCTTCGGTCTGGCGACGCCAGCCATGGCCCTGTCGACCTGCTCCACGTCGATATCCAAGGACGGCACCACCGGCTACGGCAAGTGCACCGGCGGCGACACCGCCTTCACTAGGCACAGGGTCTTGGCCGTGTGCGTCAGCCCGCACGGAACGAAGTTCAACGTCAATGGCAACTGGGCCAACACCCGCAAGGGCGAGACATCCAAGGCGGTGTGCGCCACCGACGGCGGGTACTCCGGCACCGGCGTACTCTCGCTGAAGATCCAGACGGACGAGCCCATTTAATCCGTGCCGAGGAACCTGCCTGCGTTACGCAGGCAGGTTCCTCGGCACGGAAGCGCCCCGGCCGGTTCCCTTCCGTCCGGGGCCTTCCCGTCAGCGCTGCGGGTCCGACGACGCGGTCACTGGGTGTTGACGGTGACCTTGCCGTCGATGATGTCCTGCTTGGCCTTGTCGACGGCGGCGACGACGTCCTTCATGGCCTGGTACTTCGGGTTGGAGTCGGCGAAGCCCACACCGCCCGACTTCAGGTCGCCGCGCACCTCACCGGACAGCGGCTTACCGTCGACGACGGACTTGGCCAGCTCGTAGACCGCGCCGCCGACGTTCTTCAGGGCCGAGCCGAGGATCCAGTCCTTGTACTTGGCCAGGGAGCTCTGCTCGTACTGGTCGGAGTCGACGCCGATCGCCCACACCTTGTGCGCGGCGGCGGCCTTGATGACACCCTGACCGGACAGGCCGGCCGCGTGGTAGACGACGTCGACGCCGGCGTCGATCTGACCGTTGGTGGCGCTCTCACCCTTGTCGGGGCTGGAGAAACCGCCCTCCTGCGGGGTCTGCGTCAGATACTGCTTCTCGATCTTGATCTTCGGGTTGACCGACTTGGCACCCTGGACGAACCCCGCCTCGAACTTGTGGATCAGCGGGATGTCCACACCACCGATGAAGCCGACGTGGTTCTTCTTGGTGGTCTTGGCCGCCGCGACACCCGCCAGGTACGAGGCCTGCTCCTCGTGGAAGACCATGTCGGCGACGTTGTCGGCCTTGGCGGTGTTGTCGTCGATGATGCCGAAGGTCGTCTTCGGGAACTTGGGCGCGACCTCCTTGACCGCCGGGCCGTACACGAAGCCGACCCCGATGATCGGGTTGTAGCCGGCCTTGGCGAGCTGTTCGAGGCGCTGCACCTTGTCGGCGTCGGACTCGTTGTCGTTCGGCTCGACGTCCCGGCCGCCGATCTTGAACTCGCTCTCGGCCTTCTGGAAACCGGAGAAGGCGGCGTCGTTGAAGGACTGGTCGCCCTTGCCGCCGATGTCGTACGCCAGACCGATGCCCTTGCCCGAGTACGCGCCGGAGCCACCGGTCGAGCTGCTGTCGGCCTTGTCGGAGCCGCCGGCCGAATCGCTGCTGGACTTGCCGCACCCGGCGGCCGCGAGCGCGATGACCGCTACGGTCACCGCGGCTTGGGAGAATCTCGACCTCGATGAGTTCAGACGCACAGCAAGCACCCCTTCTTGCCCACGGCACCGTCGCCGGCCCGTTTTACCCATGTGCCGCCTCTGGTGGCGATTCCGGCGCACAGTAACGCGCGTAGAGGCGGAGGGAAACGGGGTTCATCCCGGCCGTTACCGAACCGTGCCGACAGCGGACGACCTTCGCGTGCCCGGCGGTCGCGGACGGGTGGCACGCCGGAGGGAGGGGGCGCCGGACGGGCGCCCCCTCCCTCCGGCCGGGATCAGCGCGTCGGGTGCAGCAGGGCGGCGGCGGTGAACAGCTCCACGCCCACCCTGATGGCGGACTCGTCGGCGTCGAAGTCCCCCTGGTGCAGGTCGCGCACGGTCCGCTCACCCGGGGTGCGTACCCCGAGCCGGGCCATCGCGCCGGGCACGTGCTCCAGGTACCAGGAGAAGTCCTCGCCGCCGAGGCTCTGCTCGGTGTCCTCCACGTCGGCGGCGCCGCGCCGGGCGATCATGGCGTCGCGCAGCAGTTCGGTCACCACCGGTTCGTTGACGACCGGCGGCACCCCCCGCACGTAGTTGATCTCGGACTTGGCCTTGTGCAGGTTGGCGACCTCGTCGATCGCGGCGACCACGATGTCGGGTGCCTGCCGCCAGGCGTTGATGTCCAGGCAGCGGACCGTCCCGGCGAGTTCGGCGTGCTGCGGGACCACGTTCGGGGCGTGCCCGGACTCGATCCGCCCCCAGGTCACGGCGAGCCCGGCGCGGGTGTCGACCCGCCGGCCGACGAGCGCGGGCACGTCGGTGACGACCCGGGCGACGGCGGTGACGAGGTCCGTCGTCAGGTGCGGGCGCGCGGTGTGCCCGCCGGGACCGTCCAGCGAGACCTCCAGCCGGTCGCAGGCGGAGGTGATGGGTCCCTGACGCAGTCCGATCCGGCCGGCGTCGACCCGGGGGTCGCAGTGCACGGCGACGATCCGGCCCACTCCCTCCAGCGCGCCGCTCTTGATGACCTCGGCGGCGCCGCCGGGCAGCACCTCCTCGGCGGGTTGGAAGATCAGCCGCACGGGCCGCGGCAGCAGCCCCTGCCGGTGCAGGTCCGCGAGGACCAGTCCGGCGCCGAGGGCGACGGTGGTGTGCACGTCGTGTCCGCAGGCGTGGGCGCGGTCGGGCACGGTGGAGCGGTACGGGACCTCGCTCTTGGTGTCGGGGATGGGCAAAGCGTCGATGTCGGCGCGCAGGGCGAGCACGGCCGGCCCCCCGCCTCCGGGGTCGCCGCCGATGTCGCAGACGAGACCGGTCCCGGTCGGGAGCACCCGCGGTGCCAGCCCGGCCTTCTCCAGCCGCTCCTTGATCGCGGCGGTGGTACGGAACTCCTGGTTGCCGAGCTCGGGGTGCATGTGCAGGTCGCGCCGGAAGGCGACGAGCTCGGCGTACAGCTCCTCCGGCAACGTGCCGGGAAGGGTGTCCGCCGTGGCATCAGCGGGGAGATCGGCCTCGGACTCTGGGGACATCAGTTGCTTCACCCTCTGAAGGGTAGGACGCCGGGGTGGTCAACTGACCCTCGATCAACAAAAGTTCAACCCCTTAGGGGAAGAAAAAGTGGCCGCCCGGCGCATACGTATCGGCTGAGATGGGTAAACTCGCCCGCCTTCGCCGGCCGAGCGGATCACGGGGCTCCGGAAGCGTGGCTTGCGTCACACCTCTGGCACCCCGCCCCATTTGTTCTTTTCTCAACGGATACCACGTCGCACCGGAACCACGCCCGAGATGTTCACCTGTCGGACGTCATCCGGACCATTCCCGCACCCCGCCGGGACTCCTCGGGACCGCCCAGGAAAGTCCCGGCGGGCGCTCAGCCGGCCTGGGCCGTACGGGCGAGGCGGTGCACGTCCCGGGCGGTGCCCGTCACCCCCGACAGGAAGCCCTGGGCCCGCGGGGAGGCGTGCGCCGTCAGCCAGCTCGGATCGATGTCGCAGACGGTGACGCGCACCTCGGTGCCGGCCAGGGCGAGCGGCAGGGTGTGGACGACGGTGGAGGGGAAGCTGAGGATCGTGCGGCCGATCGGGCCCCGGCGGGCGATCAGCTCCAGGGGCAGTTCGGGGCGGACGATCTGCAGGCCCGTCTCCACGGCCAGGCGGTGCAGCTTCTCGGCGCTCTCGCGCCGGTGGGCGAAGTAGCGGGTCGCCCCGTGCGTCCTGGCCAGTGCCCGTACGGCGTCCACGTACCGGTCGGCGTCGACGACGCCCGTCTCCACCAGTGATGTGCCGACCAGGTCGGCGCTCGTGGTGACGCTGGGCGGGCCGAAGCGGTCGCGGGTCCAGGCGAAGCGGTTCGCGGTGACGGTCACACCCCGCGGGGTCTCGTCGATCGGCATGGACGAGAACACCTCCACCCGGCGCTCCCCGCGAGGGGTGAGCCGGCGCCGGGCGACGGCCGACACCGGGCCGAGGACGAGGTCCCGCGGGCCGCGGCGGCCGCCCTTGCGGTGCCAGCGCACCAGCCGCTCCCCGCGGGCGAGCTGGCCGACGAACTCCATCGTCGCCGTGCCGTCGTCCACGACCACGAGGTCCCGCGCCTTGGTGATCGTCAGCAGCAGCTGCACATACCGCGAGAACGGGTCCCCCATCACGACCCGCTCGACCCGCCGGAGCGGCCCGGCCAGGCCTCCGATGGTCCGTAGCGGCGCCCCGGCGCCGCCCCGCGCCTCCTCCCACCGCACCTCGTGGCCCTCGTCGCGGGCCAGCTGGGCCATCCGCCGCAGCTGACCGCGGCTCATCGGATCGGTCGGCGACAGCACGACGAGGGTGATCCCGGCCTCCGGGCGGGCGCCGGGAGCGGTCCCGCCCGGATCGGGGGCGCGGTCGGTGGTGTGGCCGCGGGCGTGAGCCCATTCCAGCACGTTCAGCAGTTGTACCGGGCTCTCGACGAAGGCGAGGGTGTGGGGGCTCATCGGCGCGGGACCGTCCGTGTTAAGGGGCTGGGGCTCACACCGCGACCGGCTCGCCCGCCGCCGCGGCGATCTCCGCCTCGGCGACGACGCCGGTGACGCGGCGCAGCTTCTTCATCGGGCCGAGCTCGGAGTCGTAGACCTTCTTGACGCCGTCGCCGAGGGAGGCCTCGATCGTGCGGATGTCGCGGACCAGGCGCTGCAGGCCCTGCGGCTCCACGGAGGCGGCCTGGTCGGAGCCCCACATGGCGCGGTCCAGGGTGATGTGGCGCTCGACGAAGACGGCGCCCAGGGCGACCGCGGCCAGCGTGGTCTGCAGGCCCGTCTCGTGGCCGGAGTAGCCGATCGGGACGTTCGGGTACTCCTTCTCCAGGGTGTTGATCACGCGCAGGTTCAGCTCCTCGGCCTTCGCCGGGTACGTCGACGTGGCGTGGCACAGCAGGATGTTGTCCGAGCCCAGCACCTCCACCGCGTGGCGTATCTGCTTGGGCGTGGACATGCCGGTGGAGAGGATGATCGTGCGGCCCGTCGCGCGCAGGGCGCGCAGCAGCTCGTCGTCCGTCAAGGAGGCGGAGGCCACCTTGTGGGCCGGCACGTCGAACTTCTCCAGGAAGGCGACGGCCTCGGTGTCCCACGGGGAGGCGAACCAGGCGATGCCCTTCTCGCGGCAGTACTCGTCGATCCGGCGGTACTCGTCCTCACCGAACTCCACGCGGTGGCGGTAGTCGATGTAGGTCATCCGGCCCCAGGGGGTGTCGCGCTCGATGTCCCACTGGTCGCGCGGGGTGCAGATCTCGGGCGTGCGCTTCTGGAACTTCACGGCGTCGCAGCCGGCCTCGGCGGCCGCGTCGATCAGCTTGAAGGCGTTCTCGATGTCGCCGTTGTGGTTGATGCCGATCTCACCGGTGACGTAGACCGGGCGGCCGGGGCCGGCCTCGCGCGAACCGAAGGTGCGGATGCGGGAGTTGGTGCTCATGGCAGGAATCGTCCTTACTTGGTGAGGGAATCGAGAGAGGGGCCGAGGATCCAGCTGGCGATCTCTCGGATCGCGCCGTCGCCGCCGGGGACGGTGGTGACCGCGCGTGCGGCGCCGCGTACGACGTCGTGGGCGCTCGCGACCGCCACGGGCCATCCCACGAGGGAGAAGCACGGGAGGTCGTTGACGTCGTTGCCGACGTAGAGCACGCGCTCGGGCGCGATGCCCTGCTCCTCGCACCACTGCTTCAGCGCGAGGTCCTTGCGGTCGATGCCGTGCAGCACCGGAAGCCTGAGCTTCCGGGCGCGGGCGGCGACGACCGGGTTCTGTTCCGTGGACAGGATCAGCATCGTCAGGCCGCTGTCGCGCAGCGCCGCGATGCCGAGGCCGTCCCCGCGGTGCACGGAGACGAACTCCCGTCCGTCGGAGTCGATCAGCACCCTGTCGTCGGTCTGGGTGCCGTCGAAGTCGAGTACGACCGCGTCCACGTCGGCGGCGGTGGGCAGGGCCCCCGGCCGGTTGGCGTCGAACAGCGGTGCCAGCGCGCGCGCCCGCGCCAGGTCGTGCGGGTCGTCGATCTCCAGCACCCGCGCCGGGTCGGTGCGGACGAGCTCCGTACGACCGAAGAAGCGGTGCTGGTGCGTACGGAACCCGGGCGCCGACATGGCGTAGGCGGCGCCGGTCTCCAGCAGGTCCTGGGGGCGGTCCTGGCGGCGCGGGCGGAAGGACTTGTCGTGGTTGACGCCGTAACCGCCCTCGGTGGCCGGGGACTCGGCGGCGACCGTGTCCGACGGCGCGCCGGCGGTCACCGGGTCGTCCGCGGCGTCCCGCCACACGAAGCCGTGGAAGGGCGCCACGGTCACCGCGGTGTCGGCGCCGTCCTCGACGACCGCGCCCGCGACCCCGTCGACGTCCTCGCTCCGCAGGAACGGACTGGTGCACTGCACGAGCAGCACCACGTCCACCGGGGCGCCGTGCAGTGCCTCGTGCGCGTCCATGGCGTGCAGCACGGCGGCCTCGGAGGTGGCGGTGTCACCGGCGATGGCGGCCGGCCGCAGCACCACCTCGGCGCCGGCCTGGCGGGCGGCGGCCGCGATGGCCTGGTCGTCGGTGGAGACCACCACGTCGGTCACCAGCCGGGCCGCCCGGCACTCGCGCACGGCACGGGCGACCAGCGGGACACCGCCGACGGGGGCGAGGTTCTTCGCGGGTACGCCCTTGGAGCCGCCGCGCGCGGGTATCACCGCGAGCACGCGGCGCGCCGGGGCGCCGGATCCCGCGTCCGGGTGGGCGTCGGTCATGGGCTGCACTCCTTGGTGTGGGACGCGGTCGCTCACAGCTCCCCCATCCGCCGGATCACGGGCGCCACGCGCTGCACACCATGGCGGTAGGCGCCGCGGGCGGCATGGCGGAAGATCCGGCGTACGGGGCCGGGCGACCGGTCGGCGGCGGGCGCGCCCGGCAGCGGGCTGCCGTCGGGGGCGAGGTGGTGGCGGGCGAGGACGCCGGGCAGATAGCCGGGGGCCGTGACGGGGGTGTAGTAGGGCTTCAGCGGCGGGAGTTCACCGGCGGCGAGCAGTTCGTCGACGCGCAGGCGGGCCCTGTCGAAGGCGGCCTCGTACGAGCCTCCGGTGGCGACGCCCTGGCGGGCCACCCACCACGGGTCCGGTTCCGGCTCGTGGCCGTCGTCGAGCTGGTCCCAGGAGGCCAGGCAGCCGGAGCCCACGAAGTGGTGGTTGCCGAGCGCCTCCCGCACCCCGAGGTCGGTCAGGACGACGGTGGGGATGCGCCGGTGCAGGGACTCCAGGGCGGCCGTGGAACTCACCGTGACCAGCAGGTCGGTGCGGTCCAGGACCTCGCCCATGTTCCCGTACACCAGGCGGAAGTTGGCGGGCAGGTCCTTGCGCTGGGCCAGCTTCTGGTACGGCAGTTCCTCGATGTGCGTGGTGTGCTCGCCCGGCTTGGAGCGGAGCTTGAGCAGGACCTCGCGCCCGGGGTGCCGGCGGGCGTGCCGGATCAGCCGGTCCAGCAGGTAGGCGCGGTCCCCGCGGCTCTGCGGCACGGAGGGCTGCGCGGCGAAGACGACCGTGTAGGGGTCGTCCTCCGCCCGGTCCGAAGTGTGCACGGCGCCGCCGAGGAACGGCAGCGCCACCTCGGTCACCGACGAGGCGTCGGCGCCCACTCCCTCGTACACGGCCCGGAAACGGTCCGCGTCCTGACGGGAGTTGGCGAGGACGAGGTCGGCGCCGTGCCGCAGCAGCAGACCGTCGGTGAGCTTCTCGTAGACGACGCCGACGTAGCCGGTGACGACCACGGGCCGCTCGGTGCGGCCCTGCCAGGCGTGGGCCAGTCCGTGCAGCATGGCCTGGACGCCGCCGCCGACGAGGGCGAGCACGAGGACGTCGTACGGCTCCTGCGCCATCTCGCGCAGGAACTCGGCGGCGGTGACCTCGCTCAGACGGTCCGCACGGACGCCGACCTCCTCGAGCTGGCGGGGGGTGGGGGTGGCACGGCCCCGCAGCAGGTAGCCGTCGAGCCGGATGTCCGGTTCACCCGAGTCGGGGGAAACACCGGCGGAAACCAAGCGGTTCGCCGTGAGGGCACCCCATTTCCACCGGGTGTCGGAATCCGCGAGAACGGCGACTCGCCGGGACTTCTTCACACTGGCTGGCACGTCGAAGACCGTAGGAAGGCATTTCTAGGTCCCGCCCAACCCGAACGCAACAAACGGTTAACAGCACATCGCCGAATGGCGAATCAGGCCGCCGGCGGCCCGGAATAAGGGCGGGTTCACAGCGCCGCCACGCGTCGTTCACCCAAGCTCAAGCTGGGGGTAAAGACGGAGGGCGGGGCCGCGCCCTAACGTCACCTACGTGGTCAAGCTCTCCGTCATCGTGCCGTTCTACAACGTCCGGCAATACGCGTCCGACACCTTGAAGAGCCTGCGCGCGAACGCCCGCGAGGACTTCGAATTCATTCTCGTCGACGACTGCTCGCGCGACGAGACCCCTGACATCCTCGCGCGCGCGGAGCGCGAGCTGCCGGGGGCGGTGTACGTCAGACATGAGAAGAACGGTGGCCTTGCGACCGCGCGCAACACCGGGATCGACACGGCGCGCGGCGAGTATCTGACCTTCCTGGACGGCGACGACTGGCTGGCCCCCGGCTACTACCCGCGGCTGCTCGCCGCGATCGAGGAGCTGGGCTGCGACTTCGTCCGCACCGACCATGTGCAGTGCACCGCGCGGGCGCGCACGATCCAGCGTGTCCCGCACGGCCGGCGGGGCGAGGTGATGGACCCGCGGCAGGCGATCCTGCCCGCCGACCGCACCACCTCCGTCGACTACCCCTACGCCTGGGCGGGTGTCTATCACCGCCGGCTGGTCGACCGGGGGCTGCTGCACTTCACCGACGGTCTGCGCACGGCCGAGGACCGGCCGTGGATCTGGCGGCTGCACCGGGAGGCGGAGTCGTTCGCCGTGGTGGGTCTGCTGGGCGTCTTCTACCGGCGCGGGGTGGCCGGTTCCCTCACGCAGATCGGCGATGTGCGGCAACTCGACTTCATCCGCGCCTTCGACCAGGTGATCGAGGAAACCGCGGCCGACCCGGAGGCCGACCGGCTGCTGCCGAAGGCGGTGCGCACCTACTGCGCGATCATCGCCCACCATCTGTCGGAGATCGACAAGTTCGAGCCGTCGGTGGCCAGGCAGCTCCGGACCATGAGCGCGGCGGCGATCAAGCGGCTGCCGCAGGAGCTGCTCACCGACGTCCTCGACACCATGGACCTGAACCGTTCCTCCAGGCTGCGTCGACTGCGCCGCCGGGTTCCCGCAGCGAAGGCGGCCTCCTGATGCCCCGCACCACCCAGATCTTCTGCGCCTCGACGCTGTACGGCGCCGCCACCCTGGCCGCCGCGATCGAGTCCGACTGCTTCCCCGAGGCGGACCGCCGGCTGCTGCTGGTGTGCAACAACGCGGCGACGCCGGAGATCACCCCGGCCGTCGACGAGATGCCGGGCTTCGCACCGCTGCGCGACCACTTCGACGGCGTGCTGTCCTGGAACGAGGCGATCCGCCCCTTCCACCCCGGGGCCTGGTCCCCGCGCCCCGACGACTTCCCGCTGTTCGAGCGCCATCTGCGGCTGCTGTGGGGCCTGGGCGACGACCGTGTGGCCCTGGTGATGGAGTCCCTCCAGGTCAACCCGGCCCTGGCCGTCGCCCAGTCGTTCGCCGAGGCGCCCATCGACGTCTACGCCGACGGGCTGATGAGCTACGGCCCCACGCGCAACAAGATCGACCCGCTGGTCGGCACGCGGGTGCGGCGGCTGCTCCACCTGGACCTGGTCCCCGGTCTGACGCCGCTGCTGCTGACCGAGTTCGACGTGCCCGCACAGGCCCTGCCGACCGATGCGTTCATGAAGGTGCTGAGCCGGATCGGCGACGCCGTGCCGCAGCTTCCGCCGCTGCCCGAGCGTGCCGCCGTCCTGCTCGGCCAGTACCTGTCCGCGCTGGACATCCTCTCCGCCGAGGAGGAGGAAGAGCTGCACGTGCGGATGTTGCGGGGCGCGGTCGCCCGCGGGCACCGCTCGGTCGTCTTCAAGCCGCACCCGACCGCTCCGGCCCGCTACAGCCGGGCGCTGGAGGCCGAGGCGGAACGGCTCGGCGCGGACCTCACCGTCCTGGACCTGCCCGTCCTCGCCGAGGTGCTGTTCGAGAAGGCCCGGCCCGCGCTGGTGGTCGGATGCTTCTCGACCGCGCTGTTCACCGCCTCCGCGTTCCAGGGCCTGCCGGTCGTCCGGGTCGGGACCGGTCTGGTCCTCGAGCGCCTGACGCCCTACCAGAACAGCAACCGCGTGCCCGCCGTCCTGGCCGACGCGCTGCTGCCGGACCTGGAGGCGGGGCAGGAGGACGGCCAGGAGGCCGCCGTCGCCGCCGGCATGCTGACCGGGCTGGTCACCGCCGTCGGCTTCACCATGCAGCCGCAGATCCACCCGGGTCTGCGCCCGGCGGCGGAACGCTTCCTCTCCCAGCACTTCGGACCGCGCACCCAGCGCTACTTCAAGCGCCGCCGGCTCACCTCGCTGGGCCTGCCGGGCGGCATCCCGGCGCGGCTGGCGTTCCTCCCCCGCAGCGCCACGGCGCGCCGGGTCGTACGACGGGCGCGCGCCTTGAAGAAGAAGTTCTGAGGAGGCGGCTCGGGACGGGAAGCCCCGAGGAGACGCCTCCGAAGGGAAAACGGGAGGACGGCTACTGGACGTGGACCGTTCGGCTGCGGTTCACGCGGCTTCCATAGTTTCTCCCAATGCGCCAATCATGCGTGAATTCCCCGGAGTTCGGCCCGGTGGGCAGAGGATGACCCAGCAGGACATCCGCCCGCCGGCGCGTACCGCGGCTCCCGTCCGGCCCGCGCGGCCCCAGCCGCGGCCGGGCCGGCGGCCGCTGATCTCGTACGTCCTGCCGGTCTACAACGAGCAGGACGGCATCGCCGCCTTCCACACCGCGCTCACGGCCGCCCTCGCCGAACGCCCGGAACTCGACTACGAGCTGGTCTACGTCAACGACGGCTCCTCGGACGGCTCGCTCGCCCTCCTCAGGGAGCTGGCGGCGGACGACGGACACGTCCGGGTGGTCGACTTCGCCCGCAACTTCGGGCACCAGATCGCCATCACCGCGGGCCTCGACATCGCCGTCGGCGACGCGGTGATCGTGATGGACACCGACCTCCAGGACCCGCCGCGGATCAGCCTGGAGCTGGTCGACGCCTGGCGCGAGGGCGCCGAGATCGTGCACGCCCGCCGCCGCAGCCGGCAGGACACCGCGTTCAAGCGGGCGACGGCCCATCTGTACTACCGCGTCCTGCGGTCCTGCGCCGAGGTGGACATCCCCCTGGACACCGGGGACTTCCGGCTGCTGGACCGGCGGGTCGCCGACGAGCTGCGCCGGTACCGCGAGCGCAGCCGCTTCGTGCGCGGCATCGTGGCCTCGATGGGCTTCCGCCAGACCGAGGTGGCGTTCGACCGCGACGAGCGTTTCGCGGGCGAGACCAAGTACCCGCTGCGCAAGATGGCCCGGCTGGCGATCGACGGGGTGACCAGCTTCTCCACGGTGCCGCTGCGGATGATCACCCGGCTGGGCTTCCTGGTGCTGCTGCTGTCGCTGGCCGGCATCGGCTACGCGCTGGCGATGAAGTTCTTCCGGCCCGACATCACCGTCTCCGGCTGGACGATGCTGATGGTGGTGGTGCTCTTCCTGGGCGGCACCCAGATGCTGTTCCTGGGGGTGCTGGGCAGCTACATAGGGCGCATCTACGGCGAGGTGCAGGCACGCCCGCTGTACCTGGTGCGCGAGGTGATCGGCTCCCGCGCGGACGAGCGGGACGGTCCCGGTGGCGTCTGAGACCTCGGCCGCGCCCGAGGCGTCCCCCGACCGGGCGCCCGGAGAACCGGCCCCGGGCCGGTCCCGCACCCTGCGCCAGCTGCTGAGCTACACCCTGATCGGCGGCAGCGGCGTCGTCCTCGATCTCGTGGCCTTCCTGCTCCTGCACAACACCGCGGGAATGGACGAGCAGTTCGCCAACGTGCTCAGCACCACCCTGGGCATCGCCAACAACTTCGCCCTCAACGCGCTGTTCACCTTCGACCGGCGCGACCGGATCGTGGTGCGCTTCCTGCGCTTCTACGCCGTCGGGCTGGCCGGGATCGTCCTGACGAACCTGCTCTTCCTCGTCTTCACCGACGCGCTGGGTTTCGGCGCCGACCTCGTCAAAGCGGGCTCGCTGCCCCTGGTCCTGGCGCTCCAGTTCGTGCTCAACAGAAAGTGGAGCTTCGCATGAACCTCGGCATCATCGGCGCGGGTGCCACCGGCCTGACCGCCGCCTGGGACGCCGTACGCGCCGGCCACCAGGTCACCGTCCTGGAGGCGGCCGGCGAACTGGGCGGTCTGGCGGCGTCGTTGGAGGTGGGCGGCGTACCGCTGGAGCGCTACTACCACCACATCTTCCGCAGCGACCGCGCCATGATCGCCCTGATCGAGGAGCTGGGGCTCGGTGATGCGCTGCGCTTCCACAAGCCCACCACGGGCATCTTCCGCGGGGGCCGGCTGATCGACTTCACCACCCCGTTCGACATGCTGCGCTTCCCGGAGTTCTCCCCGCTGGACGCCGTGCGCTTCGCCGGCTCGTCCGCCCTGTTGAAGGCGGTCCGGCACGGTGAGCGGTACAACGACCGCACCGCCCTGGCCTGGCTGCGCCGGCGGGCGGGGCGCAGGGCGACCGAGGCGATCTGGGAGCCGCTGCTGCGCGGCAAGTTCGGCGATCGGGCGGAGCAGGTGTCGATGGCCTGGCTGTGGGCCCGCATCCACTGCCGGACCTTCGAACTCGGCTATGTGGACGGTGGGTTCGAGCGGGTCTACGCGGCGCTGCGGGACGGCGTCGAGGAGCGCGGCGGCAAGGTGGAGTTCGGCAAGGCGGTCGAGTCGATCCGGCAGGACGGCACGGACGCGCCCGCCGTGGTGCGCTGCGCGGACGGCTCCCGCTACGAGTTCGACCAGCTGATCGTCACGACCCCGCAGCCCGCCTTCGCCAGGGCGGCGGGGCTGCCGGCCGACGACGCCGTGTGGAAGAACCAGTACCTGGGCGCGACCTGCTTCGTGCTGGAGCTGGACCGCAGCGTGATCCCGTACTACTGGCTCAACATCAACGAGCCCGGCTTCCCGTTCCTCGCGGTGGTCGAGCACACCCGCATGATCGACCCGTCCGTGTACGGCGGCCGGCACATCCTCTACGTGGGCAACTACGTGGAGCGCGACGACCGGCGGTTCACCACCGAGCCGGCGGAGCTGCTGACGTCCTTCCTGCCGTATCTGCGGCGGATCAACCCGGAGTTCGACGCGTCCTGGATCAAGGACTGGCACTTCTCGAAGGCCGGGTTCGCCCAGCCGGTGGTGACCCCGGAGTACCGCTCGCTGATCCCCGGCCACGACACGCCGATGAGCCGGGTCAAGCTGGTGACGATGGCGCAGATCTACCCGCAGGACCGGGGGCAGAGCTACTCCGTGGCCCTGGCCCGCGAGGTCACCGCCTCCCTCGGGCTGCGCTGAGCGGGCGGGCAGCGGCTCGCGAGGCCCCGGCGGCGCGTCCGTCCTGCCGGGGCCCGCTCGGAGGCCCTATCGCACGCCGCTCCTGCGGACGCACAGGACCAGATCGCCCCCGGCGCTCGCGGGCGGGCAGTCGTACACGGCGGCGATGCGCCGCGCGAGGTCCGGGTCGACCTTGCCGGGCCGGAACCAGCCCCGCTCCAGCACCGCGTACGGGGCCGGGTCGTGATCGACGCAGTCGGCGTTCTCCCGGAACGACGCCAGCCCGGCGACATCCGGGAGGAAGCGGCTCCGCTGGAGGAACGTGGCGATCGGATAGCGGCACCGGGCCGGGTGGCCGACGTAGTACGTCGTGTCGCCGAACGCGAGGTAGAGCACCGGGGCACCGGCCGGCAGCGCGGCCCGCACCCGGTCGGCCTCGTCCTCGATGTGCCGCATCCCGCGCAGATAGGCGCCGCTGGTCACCGTGACCCTGCCGTTCATCGCCAGGTGCGGGGAGCCGGGCCAGATGCTCGCGGCCAGGCACACCACCGCGGCCAGGGCCGCCGAGGCGTGCCACACCCCGTACGCCGGACGGATTCCCTGGGTTCTTCGGGGACCTCGGGCCTCCAGCAGCGCGTCCACGAGGGCCGCGAGCAGTGCGAGGGCACCGGCCGCCCAGACGACCGCGGGCCGCTGCACCCCCTCGGGGGCCCGGGCGTACAGCACGGGCAGCGCCCCGTAGCCCAGTGACACGGCGCAGAACAGCCGGGGCGGTGTGCGGCGCGCGCCTCCCACGGCAAGGCCCCACAGGGCGGCGGCGAGCACGGGCAGTTGCGCCGCGTGGTAGAGGAACCAGTTGCCCTGCACGACCACGACGGCCAGGGCGCCGAGGCCGGTGGCCGCGGCGACCGCCAGCAGTTCGGCACGCCGCAGCCGCCCGCGCACCCGGCCCAGGACCAGCAGCAGCGCTCCGGGCAGGAGCAGCAGTACGGGACTGAGTACGGCCCGGTCGGCCAGGTAGTCCACGGAGCGGGTGAGCACGAACGACGGGTGGATCCCGGTGCGGCTCAGGGCCGACTGGTTGATCTGCGGCATGTCCCGCGTCCACTGCCACTCGTGGGACCCGGCGAGCACGCTCAGTCCGAACAGGGCCGCCGCGGTGGGCACGGCGACCAGGGCGAGCCGCACGGCCCGCCCCCGGTCGACGGCGTAGACGAGCAGCACTCCGATGGCGGCCGTGGCTGCGGTGGAGTACTTCATCATCACCGCGAGTCCCAGCGGCAGGCTCGCGAGCAGGGCCGCGGGCCACGGCCGGGCCGGGCCGATCGCCGCGGCGACGCCGAACACGGTCAGCACCACCGCGGCCCACTCCGGCTGGAGGAAGTCGGTGCGGGGGGCCAGTGCCAGGGCCAGGCCGGTGGCGCCCGCCGTGAGGGCCGCCTCCCGCCCGGTGACCCGGCGCAGCAGCGCCGCGTACAGGGCCGCGGCGGCCGCGGCCGCGAGCAGCGCTCCGGCCGCCTCCAGCAGCGTCTCGCGCAGGCCCGTGCCGCCCAAGGTGATCCGGTCGAGGCCGGCGACGAACCACCGGTAGAAGAACGGCCGGTGCGTGAACACCTCGGACGGCGAGTAGCCGGCCTCCCCGCCGGTGCGCAGCGCGCCGAGGACGTAGTGGATGTCGCCGGTGAGCCGCCGGGTGGCCACGGTGTACACCACGGCCGCCACGGCGGGCAGGGCGAACGCCGGCCACCACAGCGGTGACCGGCGTTCGCCCTCGGAGGGCCCGGGGACGGCGTCCGTGCCGCCGTCCCCCTCGGCCGGTGCGGTCGGCACGGATCAGCCGCCCAGGAGGACGCGCAGGTCCGCGGCGTTCGCCTCGGTGACCTTCCACAGCTCCTGCTGCCGGCCGTGCACGTCGGCGACGGTCGCGTCGTGGTCGGCGAGCAGGTCCCGGGCGCGTTCCACGAGGCGTGCGCCGAGGTGGCGGTCGTGCACCGACACGCCCCACTCGGGCCGTTCGATGTCGTTCAGGAAGTACGCCATCTTCGGGTGCGAGATCAGGCTGATGACCGGAGTGCCGCAGCCGAACGGGATCATGCCGGCGTGCCCGCGCATGCCGATCACCAGCTTGGTGCGGGCGTACAGGTCGCGGATCGCGTCGTTCTCGAAGTCGTACATCGGGATGACGGGCATCGAGATGCCGTACTCGCGGCGCAGATCGAAGACGATCTTCTCGTCGTCCAGCGAGTGCGCCACGCACTTGACCTCGGCCAGCCCGCGCAGGCCCTTGACCGCCTCGGCCATCTGCCCCAGGAAGTAGGCGTAGTCGTGGCCGAAGCGCAGCCCGGCCCGGTCGTAGGCGGCGTTGATCAGGATGGTGTCGTCCCGCCCGGCCGGGTCCTGCCAGTCGGCGACGAGCTGGCGGGTGACCGTGGTGGGGCAGGGCTGGAAGCGCACCTTGTCGTGCAGGTGGGACGGGAGCATGGCCCGCACCTTCTCGATCGAGCCGTGGTTGCGCAGCCCGAAGAAGGCCGCCCGCTCCACGAGGAGGCGCAGCGAGGTGCGGAACCGCTCGGCGCGGTAGGACTGGCCGTCGAAGGCGTTGAACCCGACGGCGTAGACCGCGATGGGCACGTCGATGCGGTTCAGCAGGGCGTCGGGTACGTTCCACTGCCAGGCGCTGTTGCCGTTGGGCATGGTGTCCGGGATGAACAGTCCGCCGCCGCCGATGACCAGGCCGCGGCGGGCGTTGACCCGCTCCAGGGCCGCCTCGTCGAACAGCCGGTGGGCGTGCACCGGGTGCCAGCGGCGGGAGGTGGTGTCGGGCCCGAAGGCGAGGCGGACGCTCTCCGGGAGGAGCTTGTCGCCCGCGTTGCCCTGGCGGTCCATGTAGAAGGCGACGTGTGCCAGCTGGTCCTCGGGGCTGCCCTGCTGCTGGGTGGGCACGCCGCCGAGGGTACGGCGCTGCCAGAGGCGGGCGGCCCGGTGGGTGGGGTCGACGCCGACCCCGGCCAGGGCGTACCCCTGGGCGGTGGCGTCGTCGCCGTGCACCCAGGCGATCTGGGCGAGCCGGGCGAAGGCGGTGGCGGCGCGGTTGGGCGCGGAGGTGGCGAGCAGCAGCTGGGCCCTGGCCTCGTCGTACCGGGAGACGCTCATCAGGGCGTGCCCGTAGACCTCGTGCGGCCAGGCCTCGTCGATCGGGATGTGCACCCGCTCCATGATGTCGACGGCGGACTGGTAGTCGCCCGCGCCGATGTGCGCGAGGGCGACCCGGCGGGCGGTGTCGAGGTCGCCGGTGCGCTCCACGTGCGGTGTGCCGTAGTGCACGAGCAGGTCGCGGTGCAGGGGCTCGGGGAGGGCGAGGAAGGCGGCGTGCAGCTCGGCGTCGTCCAGGTCGAACTCGCGCCAGCGCTCCTGCGCCTGCTCGTAGCCCGCCTCGCCGCCCTGCCACGGCTTGTGCCGGCCGGTGAAGTGCAGGACGGCCGTGTCCTCGGGCACCGGGAGGTCGCCGGACAGGCGGCGCTTGACGAAGTTGTACTTCGGGTCGAGGCGGACGAAGTCGCCGTCGAGCAGGGCGTTCAGGATGCCCTGGTCGTGCTTGTCGAGCTCGTAGGTGCCGGCGCGGCCGATCTCGTCGATCCGCGCGCAGAACTCGTCGCTCAGCTGCTCCTTCTGGATCACCAGCAGGCCGCTGTTGAGCTTGGACTCCCCGTAGAAGAACTGCGGCACGGCCGCGAACCCCTCGCGCAGCGTGAGCAGTTCGCCCAGCGAGCCGAGGACCACCATGTCCGTGTCTAGGGTGATCACGGTGTCGTAGTCGCGGATGCGGAAGACGTCGAGGATGAAGTACGCCTTGCGCACCAGGTAGTTGTCCTGGTCGCCCTTGACGTACGAGTCGTAGTGGTCGGCGTCGACGCGGCGCAGCACGATCCGCGGGTGCAGGGCGCGTATCCGGGCTATGGAGGAGGGGCGCAGGTCGTCGTGCAGGACGACGAAGTCCTCGCACACGTCCGGGTTGGACAGCGCGAGCGAGCGCAGCAGGGCGAGGAACCCGGGCAGGTAGTTCTCGTCCACGAAGCTGGCGAAGGCGATGCGGCGCTTGCCGGTCAGCGCGCGGGCGGAGCCCTCGGCGGAGGCCGGTGCCGGGGTCCCGGCCGCGGTGACGACGGGGCCGGAGGCGGAGATGGGGGTCGCGGTCATCGCAGGGAGATCCTCATGCCGGAGACGCTCTGGGCCCGTTCCATGACCCACGCCTTCTCAGTGGTGTATTCGTGGACGGACGTGATGGGGAGCTTCATCGCGGCGTCGACGCGGTACGCGCCGCTCTCGTAGAAGTCGAAGCCGATCAGGTCCAGGGTGGGGCTGACGTCGAGGAAGTCGAGCAGCCAGAGCATGTTGAAGCCGCTGGTGGGGATCCCGGGGAACACGTCCGTGTCGAGGTTCCCGATGTTGCGCGCGGGCCAGCGCAGCGACTCGTCACCGAGATACCGCTGGGCGCCCGGCACCAGCCGGTGGCGCAGGGAGTACTTCCAGTCGCTGGAGTTCCCGCCGAAGACCAGGCGGGTGGTCACGGCCTGGTCCCAGTTGAAGCCGTGCTTGTGGATGGTGACGTGGATGTCCGTGCGCCGGCCGGTGTGGACGGGGTCGATCCGGTACGAGTTGAAGCGCACGACGAGGTCGTAGGCGTCGATCTCGGAGCCCAGGGAACTCTGGCCGACCTTGCCGGAGTTGGCGATCAGGCAGACGGACTTGCCGGAGATCTGGTTGCGGAACTCACCGAGGGTGATCCACTCCAGTCCGCCGAAGAGCGGGTCTTCCACCGGTCCGCGCAGGCGGTTGCGGCGCTGCTCGGCGAAGAGGCCGATGGCCTCGGTCAGTTCGGCCGTGGGCCGGACGTGGATGCGGGTGACCAGGTCGAGGTACTGGCTGAGTGCTTCCAGGAAGTCCTGCTCCGGGGATCCGGTGCGGTCCATGGCGAGCAGGGCGCCCACCAGGCGGGCCTGTGCGCCGTCCCAGTCGCCGTCGGCGTGCGCCTGAAGTCCCTCGGCCCACCCGTCGGTCGGGGGCCGCTCGGCGAAGCCGGCGGCGGCCGGGACGTCGCGCTCCAGCAGCGCGAGCAGCTCCGCGCGCCGGTCCTGCGCGGTGCGGATGCCCGCGATCCGGGCCGAGGTGCCGAACCCGTCCTCCTTCGTCAGGGCCAGGTAGCGCTCGTAGGCCTCGACCGCCGCGACCGGCAGACCCATGGCCTCGAGCAGCCGGCCGCGCAGCCGCCAGCCGGCGCGGGAGTTCTTGCGCTGGGTCAGGACGGTGTCGCTGACGAGCAGCGCCAGGTTCAGCTCGTCGTCGTAGCCGCAGGCCAGTGCCTTGTTGGCGACCGCGAGGAGGGCGTCGAGCAGGTCGTTGCCGATGCCGCCGCCGACCGCCTTGGTGCCGCGCCGCAGCAGGCCGCCCGCCGTGGAAGCCGCCGGCGCGGACTGCTGCTGTCCGGCCCACAGGGCGAGCAGTTGACGCAGTTGTTCGGCCAGCGCCGCGCGGCGGGGGTCAAGGCTGCCGACGACCTTGCCGCTGTGGACGGCGCACGCGCGCAGGCAGTCCTCCAGCTCCGTCGGGGTGACCTCGGCGCCGGGCAGGCCGGGTTCCGCGGACGCCGGTCCCCCGGGCCGGGAACGTGACCATCTGCTGCGAACCCTCGTCATGGTGCTCCTGCTCTGAAAGGTGGGAAAACGGCATGGAATTGCCAAGGGCCTGGGAGGAAGGTTGAAAAACGTTAAGAAAGCAATGCGACGCCCTGGTGAACCGATTGAGGCCAGCAGACAAACACCGACCTCGCCGAACAAAAGCGCTCACGGAGGCGCCTTAGGGTTCTCGTCGGACGGCTCTTCTCCGTTATCGGCGCACACGATTGGAAAGCGCACGGAACGAGCCCTCGACGCACCATGAGGGGTGAAAGCGTGACCGGAACGGTCGTGGGCACATCGAATCCGCAGCCTGCCGAGGCCAACGCCGTCCTGGACCGGCGCGCTCCGGCCGATCCACCGCGGGCGAAGGCTCCGGGGGGCCGGCTGCGCGCCCTCGACGGGCTGCGGCTGGTGGCCGCGCTGATGGTGGCGGCCTACCACTACGGTGGCCGGGGCGGCGCGGTCACCCAGGCCTGGGGGGCTTCACCGGCGCACCAGTTCCCCACGCTGCACTCGTGGTTCGCCTACGGCTGCCTCGGCGTGCAGGTGTTCTTCGTGATCAGCGGCTTCGTCATCTGCATGAGCGGCTGGGGCCGGCCGCTGCGGTCGTTCTTCGCCTCCCGCGCCTCCCGGCTGCTGCCCGCGTACTGGGCGGCGGTCATCCTGGTCACGGCGGTGTTCGCGCTGCCGGTGGTCGCCTACCAGGCGCTCTCGCCGAGCGACACCCTGGTGAACCTGACGATGCTCCAGATGCCGCTCGGGGTCGACCGGGTGCTGGGCGTGTGCTGGACGCTGTGGGCGGAGATACGCTTCTACGCCCTGTTCGCGCTGTGCGTCGTGCTGCCCGGCGCGAGCCGCCGGCGCGTGATCCTGTTCTGCGCGGGCTGGACGCTGGCCGCGGCCGTCGCGCAGGGCGCGAAGCAGCCCCTGCTCGACATCGTGCTGATGCCGGAGTACGCCCCGTTCTTCATCGGCGGCGTGGGCCTCTACCTGGTGCACCGGGACCGGCGGGACGCCTACGCCTGGGGCATCGTGGCCGTGAGCTGGCTGATCGGCCAGCACTACGCGGTGCAGGAGCTGTGGCACTCGCCGAGCGTGCACGCCTTCTCGTACCGCAGCGCCTACGGCATCGTCCTGGTCGTCACCTTCGGCTTCCTCGCCGTCGCCGCCATCGCGCTCGGCCTGCTGAGCCGGGTGGACTGGCGCTGGCTGACGGTCGCGGGCGCCCTCACCTACCCCTTCTACCTGGTCCACGAGCACCTGGGCTGGGTCGTCATCGATGTGCTCCACCAGCGCCTCGGCATCCCGTCGTACGGCACCTTCCTGCTGACGGTCGCCGTGATGCTGCTGCTGGCCTGGCTGCTGCACCGGTACGTGGAGCGGTGGTTGACCCCGAGGCTGCGCACGGCGCTGTCGCGGCCCCGCGCGCAGCCGGGCCGGTGACTGACTGGTGCTGCGACCGGAAAGGTTCACCGGCTCGCGACGCCCGGCATTTCCGGTCACAGCACTAGGCGCTCGCCAGCGACAGCTTCACCGCGAAGCCCAGGAACAGGACGCCCGCCGCGGAGGTCGCGGACGCCGACAGGCGCTTGCGGCGGCGGAAGGCTGCGGCCAGCTTGGTGCCGCCGAAGATCAGCGCGCTGAGGTAGAGGACGCTGGCGAACTGGAGGAAGGCGCCGAGGATGACGAAGGAGAGCGCCGGATAGGCGTAGGCCGGGTCGACGAACTGCACGAAGAAGGCGATGACGAACAGGATCGCCTTGGGGTTGACGAGGCTGACGACCAGGGCCCGGCGGAACGGCCGCTCGGCGGCGTCCGCCGGCGCGGAGTCCTCCTCCAGCGCCGCCTTCTCGCGCCGGGTCCGCCACATGCCCCAGCCGGTCCGCAGCATGCCGATCGCGATCCAGGTCAGGTATCCGGCGCCGGCGTACTTCACGATCCCGAACAGCACGGGGTTGGCCTTCAGCAGCGAGGCGGCCCCGGCCGCACCCAGCGTCATGAGCACGGTGTCCCCGCACCAGACGCCCGCCGCGGCGGTGTAGCCGGCGCGTATCCCGCGCCGGGCGGCGACGGAGATCACGTACAGCGAGTTGGGCCCGGGAAGCAGGACGATGAGGACGAGCCCTGCCAGATAGGTGGGGAGATGGATGACTCCGAACATGGCAAGGAGTGTCGCACGGGGGTGCGGCACCGCGGTGCCGGGTTCCGGGGGACGAGACGGGCGGGCCGTCCGCCCCCTCGGCGCGGGGGCGGCCGTCGCTCAGAAGGCGTCGCCCGGCACGTAGTTGCCCCAGACCTCCCGCAGCGCGTTGCACACCTCGCCCACCGTCGCCCGGGCCTTCAGCGCCTCCTTCATCGGGTACAGGACGTTGTCCTCGCCCTTCGCGGCCTTCTTCAGGGCGGACAGCGCCGTGTCCACGGCCGTCTGGTCGCGCTCGGTGCGCAACTTGGCCAGGCGTTCGGCCTGCTGGGCCTCGATGGCGGGGTCGACGCGGAGCGGCTCGTACGGCTCCTCCTCGTCGAGTTCGAAGCGGTTGACGCCGACGACGACCCGCTCGCCGGAGTCGGTCTCCTGGGCGATGCGGTAGGCGCTGCGCTCGATCTCCTGCTTCTGGAAGCCGTGCTCGATCGCCGAGACCGCGCCCCCGAGGTCCTCGACCTTCCGCATCAGAGCGACGGTGGCCGCCTCCACCTCGTCCGTCATCTTCTCGATGACGTAGGAGCCGGCGAACGGGTCCACCGTCGCGGTCACGTCCGTCTCGTACGCCAGGACCTGCTGGGTGCGCAGAGCCAGGCGCGCGCTCTTGTCGGTGGGCAGCGCGATCGCCTCGTCGAAGGAGTTCGTGTGCAGCGACTGGGTGCCGCCCAGAACCGCAGCCAGGCCCTGGACGGCGACCCGGACCAGGTTCACCTCGGGCTGCTGCGCCGTCAGCTGGACACCCGCCGTCTGCGTGTGGAAGCGCAGCATCAGCGACTTGGGGTTCTTCGCGCCGAACTCCTCCTTCATCACACGCGCCCAGATCCGGCGGGCCGCGCGGAACTTGGCGACCTCCTCCAGGATCGTCGTACGGGCGACGAAGAAGAACGACAGGCGCGGGGCGAAGTCGTCGACGTCCATGCCGGCCGCGACCGCCGTGCGGACGTACTCGATGCCGTCGGCGAGGGTGAACGCGATCTCCTGCGCTGGGGACGCGCCCGCCTCGGCCATGTGGTAGCCCGAGATCGAGATGGTGTTCCACTTGGGGATCTCGGCCTTGCAGTACTTGAAGATGTCCGCGATCAGCCGCAGGGACGGCTTGGGCGGGAAGATGTACGTCCCGCGCGCGATGTACTCCTTCAGCACGTCGTTCTGGATCGTGCCCGTCAGCTTGTCGGCGCCGACCCCCTGCTCCTCCGCCACCAGTTGGTACAGCAGGAGCAGGAGCGCCGCGGGGGCGTTGATCGTCATCGACGTCGACACCTTGTCCAGCGGGATCCCGCCGAACAGCACCCGCATGTCGTCGATCGAGTCGATGGCCACGCCCACCTTGCCGACCTCGCCGTGCGCGATCGGCGCGTCGGAGTCGTGGCCCATCTGGGTGGGCAGGTCGAAGGCGACGGACAGGCCCATCGTGCCGTTGGCGATCAGTTGCTTGTAGCGGGCGTTGGACTCCACCGCCGTGCCGAAGCCGGCGTACTGGCGCATGGTCCAGGGGCGGCCCGTGTACATGGTGGGGTACACACCGCGGGTGAAGGGGTAGGCCCCCGGCTCGCCCAGCTTCTCGGCCGGGTCCCAGCCCTTCAGGGCGTCCGGCCCGTAGACCGGCTCGATGGGCAGCCCCGACTCCGACTCGCGCGCCATGGTGTGTGCCTCCGCGTTTCCTTGTTACTCGCCAGTTACCCGCCAGTACAACCGACTCTCGCCACGGACTGTAGCGGCGGCCGTGCGCCGGGTGGAGTGCCCCACGCTGGGAGCTATCTCACAGCCCTGGTGGTCACTCTGTCTCCCCACCTTGCCCCCTGGTTCGCCGCCCGTCACCTGTGGGGAGACATTCCGGTGTACGCCGGCGACGGAGGCCGGTGAGACAGCGGGGAGCGCCATGCGTACCAGGGGCATGAGGGGCATGAGGAGAGCGATCTCCGCCGTCGCCGCGGCCACGGCACTGGCCGCCGTGTGCGGCTGCACGGTGCAGTCCCCGGGCCCGGACGGCCGGCCGCGCTCGCCGGTGCACATCGAGATCCCGGACACCGGGCCGCCCGGCGCCCGCACCAGCGCCCCCGGCGACGCGGGACGGACCCGGACCCCGGTCCGCACCGCCGCCCGGGTCCTGTGGTCCCGCGGCGACAGCGGCCGTGACGTCCGGGAGCTCCAGGCCCGGCTGCGCCAGATCGGCTGGCTGTTCGACGGGCCCACCGGGTCCTACGACGACCTGACCCAACAGGCCGTCACGGGCTTCCAGGGAAAGCGCGGGCTGCCGCGGACGGGGCGGACCGACACGGGGACCTGGCAGCGGCTGCTGCGGATGACGCACGAGCCGGGCCGGTGGGAGCTGTACCTGATGGGCGGTCAGCCGGCCGGCCCGCCGGACCGGCGCTGCCTGACCGGCCGGGTGCTGTGCATCGACAAGACCAGCCGGACGCTGCGCTGGATGGTGGACGGGCGGACGCTCTCGACGATGGCGGTGCGGTTCGGGACGGAGTACACGCCCACCCGCGAGGGTGTGTTCCAGGTCTACTGGAAGTCGCGGCACCATGTGTCGACGCTCTACGACTCCCCCATGCCCTACGCGCTGTTCTTCAGCGGCGGCCAGGCCGTGCACTACTCCTACGACTTCGCGGCGCGCGGTTACGCGGGCGGCTCGCACGGATGCGTCAACGTTCGGGACGAGGCGGCGGTCTCACGGCTGTTCGCGCAGGTGCGGATCGGCGACAGGGTCGTCGTGCACTGGTGACGCACGGGGCGCGGCGAGGAGAGTGGAGGAGAGGGAGAGAGCGGGGGCGCGGGCGGGACCGGGGGAACGTGTCCCGCCCGCGCCGAAATGCACGAGCCGTGGGTACGGGGGGAACCCCGGCTCTGTGCGGTGGCCGATGACCAGTCGGCTCACTCACTACTGCGCCACCGCCGCGGAAAACGTCACACCCCGCCGGGACAATTTTTCCCGCGGAACGAACTCGCAGGTCAGAGCAGCGGCAGGCGGGTGATCACAGGGCGCTGGAGCAGGATCACAGGGCACTGTAGGTGGGCCCCGGCGACGACGCCGAGGGCGAGGGCGGGGCCGGCTCTTCCGGGACCGACGAGGCGGAGTCCGGGAGCTGCGGGGCGAGGACTGTGGGTGCGAGGCCTTTGCGGAGACCGAGGTCGCCGCTGCTGCCGTCTCTGTCGCCGCCTTGGTCGTCACCCTGTTCGCCCGGGGCGCCCTTGTCGTCCTGGCCGTTCCCGCCGCCCTTGCTCTTCCCGCCGCTCTTGCCGTTGTGGCCGCCGTCGTTCTGGCCCTGGTCGTCGCCGCCGGTGTCACCGGAGCGGCCGTCGACCGCCTTCAGGACACCCCGGCAGTAGGACCACACGCGCGTGGAGCCGCCGGCCGCTCCCTCCAGGTCGCGCAGGCGGCCGGAGTCCAGGGTCTTGCCGTCCCGCAGGTCGCGGCAGGACGAGACCAGCCGGTTCCAGCTGTCGCCGGAACCGCCCTGTTCGCCGGCGGAGCCGGTGGCCGCGTCGCGGCCGGGGGCGGTGCCGCCCTCGTGCGGGGTGCTTCCGGCGTCGCCGTCGGTGGCACCGGTCGTGGTGCCGCCGGGCCTCGGCGTGCCCGGACCGCTGCCCGTGGTGCCGCCGGGCGAGGGCGACACCAGCGGGCGTTCCGGTGCCGCCGGGACGGAGACGGAGGTGCCGGGTGCGGGCTCGTCGCCGCCGAACGGCGTCGGCAGCACGCCGGTGGTGGCCGCCGCCGCGACCCCGCCGACCGCGCCCGCGGCGAGCGCGGCCGACACCGCGAGGCGTACTGGTCGGCCCCGGCGCCGCGCCCCGGCACGCCGGGCGCGCCCTCCCGTACCGCCACGCGCGTGCGTGCCGATCCGGACGAGCCCGACGTCGTCGGCGAGCGGGGAACGCGGACGGGAGTGCGCTCCGAGGGCCGCGCCGCGCACGTCGGTCCCCTCCGCGGCCCGCTCGTCGGCGCGCTCGGCGCGCGCCTTGCGGAAGGCGGCCAGCGCGGCGGCCTCACCGGGCAGCGCGGCGTCGGCGGAGTCGTCCGGGTACGCGGAGGCGGGAGAAGCGTTCGGGTCCGGGAATGCCCGGGCGGCCGGAGGAGACGGGTACGACTCGGCGGACAGGGCGCCGAGCGCCTTGGCGAGCCGTTCGGCCTGGTGAAGGACGGTGATGTCGACGGTGTCCAGTGGCTCCCCGCGCAGCAAACGCTCCGCGGTGTCGTGGTCCAGCCACCTGTGCTGCTCCTCGGCCATCACATGTCCTTCTGCGTCCGGGCACGCATATGCGTCACACCGGCGGATGTCACCGCGCGGCCGCGCGGTTCTCGCGGAGGCGGCAGCGCATCGAGCGCGTGGGGGGATTCCGAATCGTCGCCGAGGAGTTCCGCGAGCCGTTTCAGACCGCGGTGCGCGGCGGTGCGCACGGCACCGGGGCGCTTGCCGAGCGTCTCCGCCGCGGTCTTCGCGTCGAGGCCCACGACCACGCGCAGCACCACGGCCTCGGCCTGGTCCTGCGGGAGTTGGGCGATGAGCGAGAGGGTGCTGCCGGTGGCCAGGGCCTCCATGGCCTCGCCCGCGGTGTCGGACTCCGCGGCCCGGCCGGTCAGTTCCGCCTCGTCGCCGCCGATCGCGGGGCGGCGGCCGCGCATGCGTATGTGGTCCAGAGCGCGGTTGCGGGCGATCCTGGCGGCCCAGCCGCGGAACCGGTCGGCGTCCCCGCTGAACCGCTCCAGATCGCGGGCGATCTGGAGCCAGGCCTCGGACGCCACGTCCTCGGCGTCCGGGTCGCCGACCAGCGTGCGTATGTATCCGAGCAGCCGCGGGTGCACGGCACGGTACACAGTCCGGAACGCGGTCTCGTCCCCGTCCTGCGCCGCGAGCACCGCGGCGGTCAGCTCCGCGTCGTCCCCCAGCACCCGTGGTGCCCTTCCTTGCGACTGAACCGGCACCGCTGTCGCGGACCGGACTCTGGCCGTCGTAATTCCTCGGTTGATGGTTGCGGTGTTCGAGGCGGCAGATCGTTGCGGTGGCCATGCCCGCCACGCCTCGGCGCGAAAGGCACGTTACGGCCTGAAACCGCCTTCCGTCCATGACCGTACAACGTGCAACTAACCGGAGCCGGGGTGAGGTGTGACAGAAACCGCACGCTCGGCGCTGTAAGGAGTACGGGCCGCGCGGCCCGTGCCGCGCGACGGCCGGGGCCTCTCCTGTGGGGGGTGGCGGCCCCGGTCGTTGCCTCGGCACTCATCGCTCCCCCGCCCCGCCCCGGGCCTCCTCCTCGAGCTGCCGCGCCAGCCGTTTCAGCCCCCGATAGGCCGCGGTGCGCACCGCGCCCGGCCGTTTGCCGAGGACACGTGCGGCGGCGGGGCCGTCGAGGCCGACGACGACCCGAAGCAGTACCGCCTCCGCCTGGTCGCGGGGCAGCCGGCGGACCAGGTCGAGAGCGCGCTCGGTGGTCATGGACTCCAGGGCCTGGTCATGGGTGCTGTACGGGCCGGGCAGCTCCAGGACGTCCTGTTCCAGTGTGGCGGCCTGGGGCCGCACCCGCCGCCGGCGCAGATGGTCGAGCGCCCGGTGCCGGGCGATGGTCGCCGTCCAGCCGCGAAAGCCCGCCCCGTCGCCCCGGAACCGGCCGAGGTCCCGCGCGATCTCCAGCCAGGCCTCGGACGCCACGTCCTCGGCGTCTTCACCGACGAGTCCGCGCACATACCCGAGCAGTCCGGGCTGCGCCAACCGGTACGCGACGGCGAAGGCCTCCTCGTCGCCTTCCTGAGCCCGTGCGACGGCCGCGCCCAACTCCCCGTCGTACGCCTGCGCGCGGCGGGGTTCCCCTCCCTGGCCCAAGAACCGTCCTCGTCCGTAGCGAGTCCCCAGACGTACGCACCGCCGACCGGCCGTGTCCACGCCCCCACGGTCATCAGCGTCGGCTCCCACAGAAGTGTCACAGCTCGTCAGCAGCCCCACGGCCACGGCTCAGGTCCGCTCGGTCCCCATCGCGTCCCGGCACAGCAGCCGCAGCGACCCCTGGCCCGTGAAGCACTGCCCGGCCTCCTCGATGGGGTCCCACAGCCGTCCGTCCGCGGTGCGCACCCAGTGCTCACCGCCGCTCGCCCACCACTCGGCCCCGTCGCCATGACGGACGATCACCTCGCCGGCGTACGCGCCGAAGCCGCGCAGCACGCTCCGCACGGCCGCGTGCGGCGTGCCCTCGCGGCGTATCTCCTCGATCGTCCGGTCGACGCGCCACAGGCTCTGCGCCGAATAGTCCAGGCGCAGCCGAGCGCCCTCGCGCATCGCCGTCACGGTGTCCGCCGCCCACCGCACCGGTTTGGTGGCGGCCTGGGGCCTGCTCTGCTGATGAGTCGTCACATGCTGGACTGTCACATAGGGAAGAGCGCGATCCGCCCTCGGTTCGTCACCCGTGATCGCGGTCTTGCCCACAACCGGCGCACGACCGGCGCAGGACCACCGCACCGCGCCCGCAGGACGCTCACAGATCCCCGCCGCGTGTTCGGCCCGTCCGGGGCCCCCGGCTCACACCCGGCCGCGGGCCCGGCGGGACACCACCGCCCGCAGGACGCGGCGCCCCTCCGTGGAGACCTCCAGGGCCTGGCGGAGTCCGGCCCGCCCGTGTCCGGCGACCAGCTCCAGGACGGTGATCTGGCGGCGCAGCTCGCCGGCGACCAGCGGCGACATGCTTTCGACGGGACCCGGGACGGGGCTCGCCCCGGCGCGAACGGAGTCGAGCGCCTCGGGGAGGGAGTCGGCGGGGGCGGCGTCCTCGGCCGGGTCGAGGAGCCGGTGGATCTGGAGCGAGGCGACCGAGCAGGCGTCGGCCCACTGCCGGACCCCGGCCGCGGACCGGGCGGCCGGCGCGGCGGCCAGCATCCGGCGGGCCAGCAGCGCGGCCTCGTCCTCGGTCTCCTCGGCGGCCTCCCCACCCAGCGCGGCCAGCGCGCCGCGTGCCTGCTCCAGCCGCTCGGCCCAGTCGCCGTCCGAGGAGTGGGCCGAGTCCTCGGCGAGGCTCCCCCACAGCGGCCGCAGGACCTCGTCGTCGCCGCCGAGCAGCGGCACGCAGCGATCCAAACAAGCCAGCCCGCTGGCGGCCAGTCCGCGCTCGTCGGCCTGCGCGATCAGTTCCACCAGACTCATCAACGCCTCCTCAAAGGGCGCCGACCCCTACGGAGCCCGCACTTGCCCTTACTGCGTGCGATCGGCCGGTAGTGTCACACGGGTCGCACGCAGAGTCGAGCAAGTTGGCATAAGAGAAGGTTTCGGCCAATGACCGAGGTCGGCGGCCGGGGCGGGGGAAGCGGGGTCAGGCCGCGGCCGGCGCCGGTCCCCGCAGCGCCTTCTCGTGCTGCATACGGGTCAGCCGGAGCACCACGAGAACGGCGAACACGGCGGCGATGATGTCGAGGACGTCGCTGAACATCATTCCCCCGGCGGCCTCGTGAAGGTCCTTGGCCGTGACGGCCCGGTTGTATTCGGTGGCCGCGAACCGGCCGGCCACCACCCCGATGAGCCACAGCGTCCACCAGGTTTTCACCAACCAGTTCGACCTGGGCCCGTCCGCCGGGCTGCTGGCCCCCCAGATGTCCAAGGCGATCCTGCGCGGGAACCACAGGTTGACGACCGGGGTGAACCACGCGCCGATCGCCCAGCCGCGCTTCATGCGGTGCCCGAAGGGATCGAACACCTCGGCGTTGACCCGCACCCGGTAGAACCAGCACAGGAAGACGACGCAACTGGCGAGCAGCGTGACCAGCTGGACGACGCCCGCGACGGCGTAGAGCCGGTCGGCGTCGTCGGCCCGCCGCATCACGTCCGCGCCGAGCGAGCCGTTCGCGAGGTCGCCCGAGACGTCGTACATCACGATGTCCGTCCAGACGGCGAACAGGTCGGCGGCGGCGGCGAGGAGGAGCAGCGCGGCGGCGGCCCGGCCGAGTCCGACCGGCGAGCGCAGCCAGGCCCGCGGCACCCCCGCGTACGGCGGGGCGGCCGGCGTCGGGACGGCCGCGCAACTGGTGCACAGGGTGCCGCCGGGTACCGCCGCGAGGTGGTGACAGCGTGCGCAGATCATGTGGGTCCCCCCGAGGTGTCGTAGTGGAGCCGGCCCGGCTCCCCCCGGAGCGCGGGCGCGGCACCCGGAACCTACGGCGCCCGCCCTTCGCACGTCCACTCGATTCGGCGTCAACTCAGCTTGTCGGCAAGCCTCTTGAACTCCGCCCAGGACATCGCCGGTTCGCCCGGGTGCCACAGCTTCTGGACGGTCGCCCGCAGCGGCATCCGGATACCGGCCGCGACCTGGTCCTGGGTCTGGGAGTCGGCCAGGTCGCACCACACGGCGAAGGAGCCGCCCAGAATCTGCGCGTCGTACTTGGCGGACACCGGCTCGGTGCCGCGCAGCACGCGCGGGGTCCACTGCTCGTAGATCCGCCGGCCGGTCGGGTAGACGAAGGTCTGCGGCTCGCCGAGGACGTAGTAGAGGAACTCGTCGTTGTAGTTGAGCACCTTGCGGCCGGCGTCGAGGTACTCGAGCGGCTGCCGGGCGCCGTACTCCTTGCCCGTCCAGTAGGCGACCTCGATGTCCCGGGCGGGCGGTACCGACGAACTCCGGAAGAACCCGTCGTTCCAGGCGCGCGGGGCGCGGTCGTGTTCGCGGACGGTGGCCACGCGGTCGTTCAGCCAGCCCGTCGTCAGGTCGGCCACGTTGCCGCCGGAGCCGTAGGCCTTCCGCGCGGCGGCTGCCAGCTGCGGGTAGGACGCCTGGGGGTCGCGCACGGTCAGCGCCTGGTACTCGTCGCCGCCGAGGTGCCAGTGGCCGCCGGGGAAGAGGTCCGTGTACTCGTCGAGCAGGTCGTCGACGATCGCGGCCGACCGGGGTTCGGAGATGTCGATGGCGCCGCGTGTCGCCACGCCCTGCGCGTTGCGCAGCTGCAACTCGGGGTGGGCGGCCATCACGGCGCCGAGGTGGCCGGGCGAGTCGATCTCGGGGACGACGGTGATGTGCCGGCTGGCGGCCAGGTCGACCAACCGTTTGACCTGGGCCTTGGTCAGGTGGTCCGCGGAGACGACCTCCGGGTGCGTGTCGGACTCGATGCGGAAGCCCTGGTCGTCGGAGTAGTGCAGGCCGAGCTCGTTGAACTTCAGGTCGCCGAGTTCCCGTATGCGGTCCTCCAGCCAGTCGGCCGTGTACGGCTTGCGGGCGATGTCCAGCATGAAACCGCGCCGCGGCTTGTCCGGCGCGTCCTCCACGACCCCCTCGGGGGCCGTGCCGCCGCCGTGCACCTCCTGCTTCAGGGTGCGGGTTCCGTAGAAGACCCCCGCGTCGGCCGGACCGCTGATGGTCACCCCGCCGCCGCGCACGGTCATGGTGTACGCCTCGGGGTTGCGGCCCGCGCCCTTGTCCAGCGCCAGCCGCACGTCCCCCGGGCGCGCGTCGCCGCTGCGACCGGAGTAGGTGAGACCGAGTTCACCCGCGATCAGCTTCCCCTCGTCGGCGAGGGAGGCGTCGTCCACCACGACCCGGGAGCCGGACTCCGGGCGCCAGCCGGGGCCGTGGGCGGCGGTGTGGGAGCGCACGGCGGGGATGGTCCGCGGCGCCTGCGACAGCGGGTAGCTGCGGGTGGGGCTGGGACTCCCCGAGCCGGAGGCCCCGCCCGGCGCCGCGTCCGCAGGGGTTCCGTCGCCCCCGAAGGACCACACGGCCAGTCCGATGCCCAGTCCGGCAGCGGTGACGAACCCGCCGACGACGACAGCCCGCGTGCGCGGCGGCTTGCGTGCCGGAGCCCGGCGCCTGTGCTTGCTCACCCGGCCAACCTAACGGCCGATGACCACCGCCCGTGTCCACCGCACGTTCTCAAACTCTCCCGTCCGAGTGAAATTCAAGCACCCGTCGAACACGTCATGAGCACACCCGATAACGTAGCGGCGCATCTCTCACGGATTCCCCTGCCGACACGCTGCCGGCATCCTGCCGACATCCCTGCCGACCTAGGACCCACGCTGCCCGCGCAGAACCTGGAGCGCTTCAACACCGCCCCCGCCCCCAAGGTCCACCGGACCCTCCTGACCTGCCTGCACAGCCCCCGCTGGGCCCACCGTGTCGCCGCCCACCGCCCCTATCCGGACGTGCCGTCCCTCCTGGCGGCGGCGGACGAGGCGACGTACGACCTGGGCCCCGAGGAACTCGCCGGGGCCCTGGCGGAAGAACCCCTGCCGAAGCTGCCCGCCCACACGTACGCGGCCGCCTCCACGGCCCTGAGCGCCGGCTACGCCGCCTACGAGGCCAGATTCGGCCACACCTTCGTCATCTGTCTGGACGGCACCGCTCCGGACGAGGCCCTGGACCGGGTCCTGCCGGCGATCCGGTCACGTCTGGCCAACGACCCCGAGGACGAGCGCGTCGTCGCCCGGGAGGAGCTGCGGAGGCTGGCGAACGGGCGACTTCGGGGCCTTCTGGGCGCAGCCACTGCGCCGTCCGTGCACCTTTGAGGACGAGTTCGATCACACGGGCGGACCCCCCGTAAGGCCCCAGCCAGCTCATCGGTACGATACTGGGGGCCGGTGGACCGTACCCGGCCGGGCCCGACCGACAGTGAAGCCGGCGCGGCCCTAGTCCCCGCTCCCGGAGGGTTCTTCCGTGCCGGCTGGAACGCTGTACCGCGGCCGGGAAGGAATGTGGTCCTGGGTGGCTCACCGAGTCACCGGCGTCCTCATCTTCTTCTTCCTGTTCGTCCATGTGCTGGACACCGCACTCGTGCGTGTGTCTCCGGAGGCCTACGACAAGGTCGTGGCCACCTACAAGACGCCGATCGTCGCCCTGCTCGAATACGGCTTGGTCGCCGCCATCCTCTTCCACGCGCTCAACGGCCTGCGCGTCATCGCCGTCGACTTCTGGGCCAAGGGCGCCCGCTACCAGAAGCAGATGCTGTGGACCGTGGTCGGCGTCTGGGTCCTGCTCATGATCGGGGCGATCTACCCCGTCCTCGGCCATGCCGCTCGTGCAGTATTCGGGAGCTGACGCACATGTCCACCACTGAAACCACCGCTTCCGGCATCGGCCCGGTCGAGGGCGGCTCCGTCTACGGCGTGGACAACCCCGCCCCCCTCATCGAGGCCCCGCGTCAGCGCACCAAGAAGACCCCGAAGTCGACCCGGGGCAACTTCGAGATGTACGGCTGGCTGTTCATGCGCCTGTCCGGCATCGTCCTGGTCGTCCTCGTCCTCGGCCACCTGCTGATCCAGCTCGTCCTGGACGGCGGCGTCTCCAAGATCGGCTTCGCCTTCGTGGCGGGCCGCTGGGCCTCCCCGTGGTGGCAGGTCTGGGACCTCGCCATGCTGTGGCTGGCGATGCTGCACGGCGCCAACGGTCTGCGTACCGTCATCAACGACTACGCGGAGCGGGCCAACACCCGGCTGTGGCTGAAGGCACTGCTGTACACCGCCACGGTGTGGACCATCCTGCTGGGCACGCTGGTGATCTTCACCTTCGACCCGAACATCCGCTAGGCCCCGGGACCGAGGTATTTCACTGATGAAGATCCACAAGTACGACACCGTCATCGTCGGCGCCGGCGGCGCCGGTATGCGGGCCGCCATCGAGGCGACCAAGCGCAGCCGCACCGCGGTCCTGACCAAGCTCTACCCCACCCGCTCCCACACGGGCGCCGCGCAGGGCGGCATGGCCGCCGCGCTGGCCAACGTGGAGGAGGACAACTGGGAGTGGCACACCTTCGACACGGTCAAGGGCGGTGACTACCTGGTCGACCAGGACGCCGCCGAGATCCTGGCGAAGGAGGCCATCGACTCCGTCCTCGACCTGGAGAAGATGGGCCTGCCGTTCAACCGGACGCCGAACGGGACGATCGACCAGCGGCGCTTCGGCGGGCACTCCCGCAACCACGGCGAGGCCCCGGTCCGCCGCTCCTGCTACGCGGCCGACCGCACCGGCCACATGATCCTCCAGACGCTGTACCAGAACTGCGTCAAGGAGGGCGTGGAGTTCTTCAACGAGTTCTACGTCCTGGACCAGCTGATCACCGAGGTCGACGGCGTCAAGAAGTCGGCCGGCGTGGTGGCGTACGAGCTGGCGACCGGCGAGATCCACATCTTCCAGGCGAAGTCCGTGATCTACGCCTCCGGCGGCAACGGCAAGTTCTTCCGGGTGACGTCGAACGCGCACACGCTGACCGGTGACGGCCAGGCCGCCGTGTACCGGCGCGGGCTGCCGCTGGAGGACATGGAGTTCTTCCAGTTCCACCCGACCGGCATCTGGCGCATGGGCATCCTGCTCACCGAGGGCGCCCGCGGCGAGGGCGGCATCCTGCGCAACAAGGACGGCGAGCGCTTCATGGAGAAGTACGCGCCGGTCATGAAGGACCTCGCCTCCCGTGACGTCGTCTCCCGCTCCATCTACACGGAGATCCGCGAGGGCCGCGGCTGCGGTCCCGAGGGCGACCACGTCTACCTGGACCTGACCCACCTGCCGCCGGAGCAGCTGGACGCCAAGCTGCCGGACATCACCGAGTTCGCGCGGACCTACCTGGGCATCGAGCCGTACACCGACCCGATCCCGATCCAGCCGACCGCGCACTACGCGATGGGCGGCATCCCGACCAACGTCCAGGGTGAGGTGCTCGCGGACAACACCACGGTCGTGCCGGGCCTGTACGCGGCCGGCGAGGTCGCCTGCGTCTCCGTGCACGGCGCCAACCGCCTGGGCACCAACTCGCTGCTGGACATCAACGTGTTCGGCAAGCGGGCCGGCATCGCGGCCGCGGAGTACTCGGCGAAGGCCGACTACGTGGAGCTGCCGGAGAACCCCGAGTCGTTCGTGGTCGAGCAGCTCGAGCGGCTGCGGACCTCCACCGGCACCGAGCGGGTGGCGAACATCCGCCGGGAGCTGCAGGACACCATGGACGCCAACGTCATGGTGTTCCGCACCGAGCAGACGATCAAGACGGCCGTCGAGAAGATCGCCGAACTGCGCGAGCGCTACAAGAACGTGGCGATCCAGGACAAGGGCAAGCGGTTCAACACGGACCTGCTGGAGGCCGTCGAGCTGGGCAACCTGCTGGAGCTGGCCGAGGTCATGGCGGTCTCCGCCCTGGCCCGCAAGGAGTCCCGCGGTGGTCACTACCGCGAGGACTACCCCAACCGCGACGACGTCAACTTCATGCGCCACACCATGGCGTACCGCGAGGTCGGCGACGACGGGTCGGAAACCGTCCGTCTCGACTACAAGCCGGTCGTCCAGACCCGCTACCAGCCGATGGAGCGTAAGTACTGATGGCAACCCCCGTTCTGGACAAGGTGGAGGCGGAGTCCGCCGCTTCCCCCTACATCACCGTCACCTTCCGCGTCCGCCGGTTCAACCCGGAGGTCTCGGCCGAGGCGACCTGGGAAGACTTCCAGCTGGAGATCGACCCCAAGGAACGCGTCCTCGATGGCCTGCACAAGATCAAGTGGGACCTCGACGGCACCCTGACCTTCCGTCGCTCCTGCGCGCACGGCATCTGCGGCTCGGACGCCATGCGGATCAACGGCAAGAACCGTCTGGCCTGCAAGACGCTGATCAAGGACATCAACCCCGAGAAGCCGATCACGGTCGAGCCCATCAAGGGCCTCACGGTCCTGAAGGACCTGGTCGTGGACATGGAGCCGTTCTTCCAGGCGTACCGGGACGTCATGCCGTTCCTGGTCACCAAGGAGACGAACGAGCCGACGCGGGAGCGCCTGCAGTCCGCCGAGGACCGCGCCCGCTTCGACGACACGACGAAGTGCATCCTGTGCGCGGCCTGCACCTCGTCCTGCCCGGTCTTCTGGAACGACGGCCAGTACTTCGGCCCGGCGGCCATCGTCAACGCCCACCGGTTCATCTTCGACAGCCGTGACGAGGCCGGTGAGCAGCGCCTGGAGATCCTGAACGACAAGGACGGCGTCTGGCGCTGCCGCACCACCTTCAACTGCACCGACGCCTGCCCGCGCGGCATCGAGGTGACGAAGGCGATCGCGGAGGTGAAGCGGGCGCTGATCACGCGCCGCTTCTGATCTTCCGCCGTACCTGACGCCGAGGGCCCCGTTCCGTCCGGAACGGGGCCCTCGGCGTGCTGTGCCCGGCCGCCGCCGGGTGCGCGGACGGGTCAGCCACGCAGGACGCGACCGTCCTTGTCGGTGCGGTCGTTGCTCGTGAAGAAGAGGATGGCGTCGATCAGGGCCCAGATGCCCAGACCGCCGCAGGTCAGCAGCTGGGCGATGCCCACACCCACGGAACCGACGTAGAAGCGGCCGATGCCCAGGCTTCCGAGGAAGAGCTGGAGGATGCCCGCGACGATCTTCGACTTGTCGGAGTACGGGCGGCCCTGCGGGTCGTAGCCGTAGGGGGCGTCAGGGGTGGGGACAGTCATGACTGGTGCTCCTGGGGAGTGGTGAGAACACCCGGAGTGGGACCCTCCGGGGCCAGGGAGCCCGACTGCCTGCCCGGTCACACGGCATCCGTACGCGATTCCACGCGCGTCGACCGGATGCGGCCGTCCCCCTGCGCGTTGGGAGCATAAAGATCTTGCAGGGCGGCGCGGGAGGGGGTTCGAAGGAACGTTCCCGTTCCGTGATCAAATTCGGCCACATTGGCGGCATTTGGCGCCGCGCCCGGCCCCGACCCGTCCGCCCGCCCGCGCCGGCGCCGTACGCGCTCGTCGGCGCCGTACGCCCTCGCCGACGCCGTTCCGCCTCGTCGGCGCCACACCAACCGCCTCTGTCTCTAGACGACGTTGCGGACCACGGTCCACGCCACGGCCACCAGCAGCACCGCCGCCTGCGCCCGCGGGCTGAGCCGGGGGTGCCAGCGGCGCCCGCGCAGCCCCTCCAGGGCCCACTTGCCGAGCAGCGCCAGCGCGAACGGCGCGGCGAGCAGCAGCATCCTGTTGTCCAGCCAGGCCTGGGTGAGCCGACCGTGCATCAGGTCGTACACCATGCGCGTGCCGCCGCAGGCCGGGCAGAGCAGTCCGGTGACGTACCGGAAGGGGCACTGGGGCAGGACGTGGCCGGGCTGGTGCGGGTCGGTGACGAAGAGGTACCCGGCTCCCGCCACCCCGGCGCACAGCACCGCGAGCGGAGCCGCGGCCGGATGCCGCAGCAGCCGGCCGCGCACCGCGCCGGACACCGCGTCAGCCACGCAGGATCCGGCCCTGCGCGTCGGTGTTGTCGTTGCCGGTCAGCAGCATGATGCCGTCGATCAGGGACCAGATGCCGAACCCTCCGCAGGTGAGGAGCTGGGCGATGCCGATCCCGACGTGGCCCATGTAGAAGCGGCCGATGCCGAGGGTGCCCAGGCTGAGCTGGAGGACACCGGCGACGATCTTCGACTTGTCGGAGTACGGGCGGCCGTAGGGGTCGTAGCCGTAGGGGGCGTTGGGGTCGTACTGCATGCCCGGGGGAGGCGGGTACGCACCGGGAGGCGGGTAGCCACCGGGCGGCGGCGGGTACGCGCCGGGCGGCGGGTAACCACCCGGGGGCGGCGAGTACGCGCCGGGCTGCTGGTTGGGATACCCGTATCCCGGGGCCTGGTTGGGCTGCTGCGGCTGCTCGGACACGTGGCTCCACTCTTCGACTGCCGACGAACTGACGGTCATATTGCAGGAAGAGCGGCCGAAGAGAAACATCGGGGTCCCGCTCGGCGCCCGGCCCGATCGAGTGACCCGGCGCCCGCTGCGCGCTCGGCCTCCCGGACCCGGCGGATCCCGCTCCTAATCTGATGGCATGTCAGATGACGAGTCGTACGAGCTGCTCGGGTTCGACAACGTCCTGCTGCCCGTGGGGAATCTGGGCGAGGCCGTGAGGTTCTACGAGTGGGCCGGGTTCGCGGTGGCGTTCCGTCTGGACGAGGCCGGCATCGCGCTGCTGAAGGTCGGGGGCGAGACGCCGGGGATCCTGCTGCGCGAGGAGGCGTTCGGGCACCGTCCTCCGCCGTGGCCCTCGCCGCGGGTGTGGCTGGAGGTGCCGGACGCACGGGCGGCGGCGCGTGAGCTGACGAAGGCCGGGATCGCCCTGCTCGACGAGCCCTTCGCCGTGGCGACCGGCTGGACCGTCGAGATCGCCGACCCGTGGGGCAACGTCCTGGGCTTCACGGACTACGGCAAGCGGCCGGAGCTGGGGCGCAGGCCCTGAGGCGTCCATCACCACCGGATGCCCCCACCCCCGTATTGAACGCGTTCAAAAACAGGTCTAGAGTCACTCCTGCCAGCGTTTTGAACGCGTTCAAAAGAAGGGGTGGGGGCATGGACCGCACGGTCATCGCCTACGTCATCTATCTGCTCGTCAGCATCGCCCTGACCGTCTGGGTGGCCCGCACGCTCAGCAGGAACGGGCGGATCTTCCTGGCCGACGTGCTGCACGGCGACGACAAGCTCGCCGACGCCGTGAACCACCTGCTGGTGGTCGGCTTCTACCTCGTCAACCTCGGCTTCGTAGCGCTGTACCTGAGCGGCGACCGGAGCATCGACGACACACGCGGCATCTTCGAGGCCCTGTCGACGAAGCTCGGCGTGGTGCTGCTGGTGCTCGGCGTGATGCATCTGGGCAACGTGTACGTGCTGAACCGGATCCGCCGCCGCGGGGTGCTGGAGCGCGAGCAGGTGCCGCCGGTCGCGCCGCAGGACTGGGCCGCCCCCTCGGCCGGGGCGTGAGCGCGGTGCCGGCCGCCGCCGGCCGGGACCGGGACGCCTCCGTGCGCGTCCCGGTCCGCGGGCTGACCGTCCTGTACGACGCCGAGTGCGCGCTGTGTTCGTTCGTGCGCGACTGGCTCGCCGGGCAGCCGCAACTGGTGCCGCTGGAACTCCTCCCGGCCGGCTCCGAGCAGGCCGGGAGGCGTTTTCCGGGCCTCGACCACGGGGCCACCCTGGACGAGGTCACGGTCGTCGGCGACTCGGGCCAGGTCTACCGGGGCGCCGCCGCCTGGATCGTCGTCCTGTGGGCGCTGCGTGAGCACCGGCCGCTCGCCCACCGGCTCAGCACCCCGGCGGGCGCGCGGCTCGCCAGGGGCGCGGTGCTGGCGGCCGCCAAGTGGCGCGGCGGGCGGTGGGGCGGGGGTGCGTACCGGCGCGGGGACGGGTGGTCCTACGACCCGCGCCACGGCTGGACCTACGACCCGCCAGGCTGTGACGGCGGCGCCTGCGCCACTGGCTAGGCTCTGTCCGTGCCCGCGAAGAACGACGACGGCCCCGATGAGGGCGTGCCCGCCAGCAAGTCCGAGCAGACCCGCGCGCTCATCCTGGAGACAGCCATGCGGCTGTTCCAGGAGCGCGGCTACGACAAGACGACCATGCGGGCCATCGCCAAGGAGGCCGGGGTCTCCGTCGGCAACGCCTACTACTACTTCGAGGGCAAGGAACACCTGATCCAGGGCTTCTACGACCGGATCGCCGCCGAGCAGCGGGAGGCGGTCCGGGAGGTCCTGGCCCGGGAGACCGACCTGGAGGCCCGGCTGGCGGGCGTGCTGACGGCGTGGCTGGACATCGCCACGCCGTACCACGAGTTCGCGGTGCAGTTCTTCAAGAACGCCGCCGACCCCGACAGCCCGCTCAGCCCCTTCTCTCCCGAGTCGGAGCACGCGCGCGCGGAGGCCATCGACATCCACAAGGAGGTGCTGCACGGCGCGCGGACCAAGGTCCCGGCGGACCTTCGGGAGGTGCTGCCCGAGCTGATGTGGCTCTCCCAGATGGGGCTCGTCCTGTACTGGATCTTCGACCGCACCGAGGGCCGCGAACGCAGCTACCGGCTGGCCGAGCGGGGCGCCCGGCTCACCGCCCGCGGGGTGTCCCTGGCCCGCTTCCGCGTCCTGCGCCCCCTGGTGCACGAGGTGCACGACCTGTTCACGGACTTCCTCCCGGGTATGACGAGGATGATGCCGAACCCGGCGGGCAGGAGGCGGAACACTGCGACCGAGTGATCACCTTCGGGTGAACGGGCGCGAACGGGACACCGACTCCCGGCCTGCCTACGATGATGCTCTCGACACCAGCCCCTAGGAGGCACGCGATGTCCGCTGCATCCGTCGAGCAGCCCTTCGACGACGACCGGCCGTTCTCGCTCACGGCCATCGCCGACGAGATCATGGAGCGCCATCCGGGCTACCGTGTCGAGATCATCGGAGGCCACCTCCTCGTGACCCCATCACCGGATGCCCCCCACGCCCGCGCCCTGACGAAGCTGATGCGTCCCTTCATCGCCGCAGGACTCGACGACGACGAGACCGAGGTCCTCCAGAGCATCGGGCTCTGGCTGCCCTCCGGCGCCGAGGACTACGCCATCCCCGACCTCGCCGTGGTGGACGCCGACATCGACGAGCACTTCGTCGAGAACAACGCGTACGACCCGGTCTGCTTCCGTCTCGTCCTGGAAGTGACTTCCAGCAACTGGAAGGACGACCTGAAGACCAAGGTCGCCGCCTACGCGGAGGCGAAAGTCCCCGTCTACCTCATCGTCGACCGCAAACACCAGCGTCTTCACGTCCTGGCGGAGCCGGCCGAGGGCAAGTACGAGTACCACCGCCCCCACGCCCCCGGCGAGCTCGTCACCCTGCCCGACTCGATCGGCGCCAAGGTCACCCTCGATGTGACCGAGATCCTCAACGCCGGGCAGAAGAAGGCTACTTGACCGCGTCTACCTCCCCCTCCGCAAGCTCCACGTCGTGGACCAGGGGGCCGTCGGTCACGACGACGTGGCGGGCGCGGGAGCCGTAGGGCGATGCCGTGGCGGCGAGCAGGTAGGTACCCGGGCCCGGTACCGCGACGATGTACGAGCCGTCGGCCAGGGACGTCACCCGGTCCAGTTGCCGGCCGCCCTTGGACAGCAGGGTCACGGCCGCGCCGTGGACGGGCTCGCCCTCCTCGGTGCGGATGAAGCCGTGGACCACCGAAGCGGGGCCCGGCTGCCGCGGGACCGGCGCCTCCTCGGGCTCCTCCTTCGCTTCCACCGCCAGATGCGGCAGGCGGCGCTCCAGCCAGGCCGGCAGCCACCAGTTGGCCCTGCCGAACAGATGCATCGCCGCCGGCACCAGTGCCGTCCGCAGCACGAACGCGTCCAGCGCGACCGCCGCAGCCAGGCCGACACCCGCCATCGCCGCGCCCTGGTTTCCGCTGAGAACGAAGGCGAGGAAGACGCAGACCATGATCAGGGCCGCTGAGTTGATGACCCGGCTGGTCTCGGCGAGGCCCACGCGGACCGCACGCGCGTTGTCCCGGGTGTGCACCCACTCCTCGTGCATCCGGCTCACCAGGAAGACCTGGTAGTCCATCGACAGGCCGAACAGCAGGGACAGCATGATGACCGGCAGGAACGCCTGGATCGGTCCCTCCTTGCCGAGGCCGAGCAGGTCCAGGCCCCAGCCCCACTGGTAGATCGCCACGAGGACGCCGAAGGACGCGGCGGCGGCGACCAGGTTCATCACGGCCGCCGTCAGCGGCACCAGCAGCGAGCGGAAGGCGACCAGCAGGAGCAGGAAGCCCAGGCCGACGATGGTCGCGACGAAGACCGGCAGACGGTCGCCCGTGACGGAGGCGAAGTCCTTCGAGACCGCCGTGACCCCGCCGACGTGCGCCCGCGCCCCCGCCTCGGGGATCACCTCGTCGCGCAGGGTGTCGATGAGCCGGTCCGTCCGCTCGGACTGCGGCGAGGTGGTCGGGACGACCTGGATAACGGTGACGCCGTGCGCGGGCGGCAGCGCGGCCACCCGGGCCACCCCGCGGGTCCCGGCGATGCCCTTGACCAGCCCGGTGGTGTCACTGTCGGTGGAGACCACCTGGAGCGGCCCGTTGAAGCCGGGTCCGAAGCCCTCGGCCAGCAGGTCGTACGCCTTGCGGGTCGTCGTCGAGGCGTCGTCGTTGCCCTGGTCGGTGGCGCCCAGCCGCAGCGACAGCACCGGCAGCGCGAGCAGGACCATGACGACCAGCGCGAGGCCCGCGATCCAGCCGGGACGCCTCTGCACCGTGCCCGACCAGCGTGCCGCGAGCGTGCTCGCCCGCTCGTCCCGGGAGGGCCCCCGGTCCGCGAACCGCCGCCGCTGGCGCCGGCTGAGCACCCGCGGGCCGAGGAATCCGAGCAGCGCCGGCAGCAGGGTGACGGCCGCGAGCACGCTCAGCACCACGGTGAGCGAGGTGCCGATGACCACGCCGTCCAGGAAGCGCAGGTTCGTCACCAGCATCCCGGCGAGCGCGATGCACACCGTGCCGCCCGCGAAGAGCACCGCCCGGCCCGAGGTGTTGAGGGCGACGACCGCCGACTCCTCCGGTTCCAGACCGCGCAGCAGTCCGCGCCGGTGCCGGGTGACGATGAACAGCGCGTAGTCGATGCCCACACCGAGGCCGATCAGCGAGGCGAGCAGCGGGGCGATGTCGGGCACGTCCGTGACATGGCTGATCATCTGGGTGGAGAACAGGCCGATGCCGACGCCGAAGACCGCCACGGCGATCGGCAGGAGCATCGCGAAGAGCGAGCCGAAGGCGAGGAACAGCACGACCGCCGCCGCCGCGAGGCCGACCAGCTCGGCCAGACCCGTGGGCGGCTGCTGGATCCGGGTGATCGCCTGGCCGCCCAACTCCACCCGCAGGCCGTCGCGTTCGGCCGCCTGCGCGGTGTCGACGACGTCCCGCACGAGTTGCTCGGGCACCGCGTTCGCCCGCTCGGTGAACGTGAGCTGCGCGTACGCGATCGTCCCGTCGCGGCTGATCTGCGCCGCGCCCCGGGCGCCCGTGTACGGGCTGCTGACCGCGCCCACCCCCGGCATCCGGCCGATCTCCGCCAGGGCGGGCTCGATCCGGGCGCGCACCGACGCGTCCCGGACCGACCCCTCGTCGACCTTCCACACCACCGTGTCGGTGTCGCCCGCGGCCTTCGGGAACGCCTTCTCCATCAGGTCGTACGCGGTCTTGGAGTCCGTGTCCGGCAGGGAGAAGACGTTCGCGTAGGCCGTGCCCCCTGCGGACGCCCCCACGCCCGCCCCGACCAGTGCCACCACCCACAGCAACAGGACCAGCAGCCGGTGCCGGTAGCACCACCGCGCCAATGTCGTCACGCTCTACGCTCCTTCATCCGGGTCCCCCGGGTCCTGGGACACCAGCATCCGCAGCGGCGGGCGCGGACGGGCACACGCCGCCGCGACTCTCAAGGAACTCCAAAGCACCCGCGGCCCCGCCGCCGGTCCCGCCGCGGATACTGGGGGACATGACCGTCAACGAGGCAGCGCACGAAGGGGCGACGGTCCTCGTCGTCGAGGACGAGGAGTCCATCGCGGACGTCCTCGCGATCGCCCTGCGCTACCACCGCTTCCAGGTGATGACCGCGGGCACGGTCCGCGAGGCGTGCGCGCTCGCCGAACGCACCCGGCCCGACGTGGCCCTGCTCGACGTGATGCTGCCGGACGGGGACGGCCGGGCGCTGGGCCGCGAGCTGCGCACCCGCTGCCCGGACCTGGCGCTGGTCTTCGTCACCGCGCGGGACGCGCCCACGGAGATCGTCGGCGCGCTCGGCTTCGGCGACGACTACATCACCAAGCCGTTCCACATCGACGAGGTCGTCGCCCGCGTACGGGCCGTGCTGCGCCGCACCCGCCCCGCCGACGTCCTCCCGCAGCGCCCGCCGCTGCGCTACGGCGACCTGGAGCTGGACGAGACGACGTACTCCGCGCACCGCGCGGGCCGTGCGGTCGAGCTCACCCCCACCGAGTACGCGCTGCTGCGCTTCCTGGTGCGCAACGGCGGCCGGATCGTGCCCAAGGAGCAACTCCTCAGGCACGTCTGGCAGTACGAGCACACACCGCCCGAGTCGACCGTCGTCGAGACCTACATCAGCTATCTGCGCCGCAAGCTGGACACGCTCGGACCGCCGCTGATCACGACCCGGCGGGGCGTGGGATACGGGCTGGCATGAGGCCGCGCCGACCGCGTCCGCGGCGCCGCCGGCACGGCGTCCACTCCCTGCGCGGCAAGCTGACCCTGGCGAACGTCGGGCTGCTGGCCGTGGGCGTCGTGGTGGCGACCGCCGCGAGCCTGATGGGCATGCGGCACTACCTGCTCGGCCAGATCGACACCCAGCTGATCAAGACCCGTGAGTCCGTGGCGGACTCACGGCTCACCATGCGGCAGATCGACTCGCTGGCCGCGCTGACCCTCATCCGGGACCATTTCGTACAGCCCACCGTCAACACGCCGCGGCCGGAGTCCGTCTTCACCGCCGTCGGCAGTGGCGGTGAGGCCGTGCCCATCGCCGGTTTCGCGCCGACCGGCGCCCAGCGGGCCCTGGCCGCCGCGATCGGCGACCCGCGCGCGCTCGCCGCCGACCCCGCACCGCACGAGGTGACACTGCACGGCGCCACCTACCGGGCGACCTCCGCCCGTCTGACCGACGGCAACTACCTGGTGTTCGCCACCTCCACCGACGCGCTGCACCAGGGCATCGCCAAGGCCCTCAGGCTGGACCTGGGCGTCGGCACGCTGCTGCTGGCGCTGCTCGCCTGCCTGACGATGTTCAGCGTGCGCCGCCGGATGCGGCCGCTGGAGGACATGGTGGAGACCTCCTCGGCCATCGCCGAGGGCGACCTGACCCGGCGTGTGCCCTCCAGTCACCATCCCACCCAGGAGGTGGAGCAGCTGCGCGTCGCGCTGAACTCCATGCTGCACCAGGTGGAGTCGGCGTACCGCACGCGCGAGCGCAGCGCCGCCCAGCTGCGCCGCTTCGTCGCCGACGCCTCGCACGAGCTGCGCACCCCGCTGTCGGCGATACGCGGCTACCTCCAGCTGTACGACAAGGGGATGCTGACCGAGCCGGGCGAGCGCAGGCGCGCCTGGGACCGGATGAACGCCGAGGTGGACCGGATGGGGCGGCTCGTCGACGAACTGCTCACCCTGGCTCGCCTCGACCAGCGGCCTCGGTTGCGGCCGCGGAACGTCGACGTCGTCCGGCTGGTGCGGGACGCCGCCGAGGACCTGCGCGCACAGCAGCCGGAGCGGCCCGTAACGGTCGGCGCCGAGGGCGTCCTCCTCGTGCACGCCGACGAGTCGGGGCTGCGGCAGGTGCTCGGCAACCTGGTGGCCAACGTGCGCGTCCACACGCCCGCCGACGTTCCGGTGCGGCTCACGGCGGAGCGCGCCGACGGTGTCGTACGGCTGTGTGTGCGGGACAAGGGGCCGGGGCTGGCCGAGGAGGACGCGGCGCGTGTCTTCGACCGCTTCTTCCGCGCGGGCGGTGGCGCGGGCAGCGGCCTCGGCATGGCCATCGTCCAGGGGGTGGCCGAAGCACACGGCGGGCAGGTGGCCGTCCACACGCACCCCGGTGAGGGGTTCGCGGTGACGGTCACGCTGCCCGCGCGGGACCGGTCGTAGCGGTCAGATCCAGTCGAGCTTCCAGAGCCGGAAGCTGCCCGTGCCGTCCGACAGGTACTGGCCGCCGCCGACGTCCTCGCTGCTGACCACGTACTCCTTGCGCTGCCACAGCGGGATCAGCGGCACGTCGGTGGCGACGTTCGCCTGGAGGCTGCGGAAGTCCGCGACGATCCGGCCCCGGTCGGCGAACTGCCGGGTGTCCCGGATGAGGTTGTCGACGGCCTTGCTGCTGTAGCCGGTGTTCATGGAGCTGCCGGTGCCGACGAGCGGGGAGCCGAAGGTGTCCGGGTCCGGGTAGTCGGCTACCCAGCCGACCGCGTACGCGTCGAGCTTGCCGCCCGCCCAGAGCTTCTGGAAGGCGGACCACTCGTAGCCCTTGGCGTCGACCTTGAACAGGCCGCTCGCCTCCAGCTGCCGCTTGAGCTCGTCGGCCTCCTCGCCGGCGGCGCCGCGCCCCTTGCCGTAGCCGTAGGTGAACCGCACCGGGACCGACACGCCGGCCTCGGTCAGCAACTCGCGGGCCTTCTCGGTGCTCTGCGCCGGGTAGGCGTCGAAGAACGCCGTGTTGTGGCCCGTGATACCGGCCGGGATCAGCGAGTACAGCGCGTCCACGGTCCCGTCGTACACCGTGCTGGCCAGCTGCTCGCGGTTGATCAGCCAGGCGATGGCCTGCCGGACGCGGACGTCGTGCAGCGGCGAGGAGTCACGGGTGTTGAGGTACAGGTTGCGGGTCTCGGCGCTGTCGGACACGGACACGCGCATCCTGGGGTCGCTCGGGTTGAGTCCGGCGAGGAGCTTCGGGGGCAGGTTGCGCGTGGCGACGTCGACCTGCTTGCCGTCCCAGGCCTTCTCGAGCTCGGCCGGGCTGTCGAAGTAGCGCAGCTCGACCGGCCGCCCGGTGCCGCTGATGACTCCCTTGTAGGAGCCGTTCGGCGCCAGTTCCGCGCTCTTGTCCTTGGCGTACCCCTTGAGCTCGTACGGCCCGGTGCCGTCGACCGCGGTACCGGTGCGCAGCCCGTTGGCCGGGTAGCGGGTGTGGTCGACGATGGCCCCGGCGCCCGTGGCCACCTTCAGCGGGAAGGTGGCGTCCGGGGTCGACAGGTGGAAGGTGACGGCCATGCCGCCGGCCTCCACCGAGCCGAGGGTCGACAGCAGCGAGGCGGGGCCGACGTCGGAGTTGACCTTCTTGATGCGGTCGAAGGAGAACTTCACGTCCTCGGCGGTCATCGTGCGCCCGCTGGGGAACGTGATGTCCTCGCGCAGTTCGCAGCGGTAGGTGCGCAGTCCGCCGCCGACGAAGCCGCAGCTCTTGGCCGCGTCCGGCACGGGTTGGACACCGCCCGGCTCGAAGGCCAGCAGGGACTGGAACACGTTGCTGAACAGTGCCCAGGAGCCCGCGTCGTACGCTCCTGCCGGATCCAGTGACGTGACGGCGTCCGTCGTACCCACGACGATCGCGTTGTTCTTGTCGTCCTTCGACGGCAGCAACTGCCAGCCGCCCACCCCCACGATCGCCAGCACGAGCAGCGTCGTGAGGATCCGCATGCGAACCGATCGCACCCGTACCCTCCCCAGACCCCTTTTGGGCCCTTCTGCATATGCCACACACCTGAGTGGCGCCGTTACCTAATCACACGCTTTTCGCCACGGGGAAGCCGGGTCTGGGGAGAATGCGAAGAAGTTACGAAGACTTGTTGTTCGAGTGCTTCGGGGGTGGTTCCGGGGCGCTAGGCCTGCTTCGAGGCGAGCTGGATGAGGGTGATGTCGGAGGGGGCGCCGACCCTTGTCGGCGGGCCCCACGCGCCCGCGCCGCGGCTGACGTACAACTGGGTGTCGCCGTAGCGCTCCAGGCCCGCGACGGTCGGGTTGGCGGCGGCCGCGAGGAGGCTGCCGGGCCAGAGCTGGCCGCCGTGGGTGTGGCCGGAGAGCTGGAGGTCCACACCGTGCCGGACGGCCTCGTGGATCTGCACCGGCTGGTGGGCGAGCAGCACGCACGCGCGTGCCGTGTCGCGGTCGCCGAGCGCCCGCTCGAAGTCGGGGCCCTGCCCCTCGCTCTCGCCCCGTACGTCGTTGACGCCGGCCAGGTCGAAGGCGGGCAGCTCGGTGCGCGCGTTCTCCAGGGGGTGCAGGCCGAGGCGCCCCACCTCCTCCACCCACTGCTCGGCACCGGAGAAGTACTCGTGGTTGCCCGTGACGAAGTACGCCCCGTGCCGCGCCCGGAGCCCGGCCAGCGGTGCCGCCGCGGGCCCGAGGTCCTTCACGCTGCCGTCCACCAGGTCCCCGACGACGGCGATCAGGTCCGGCTGGGTCGCGTTGACCGTGTCGACGACCTTCTGCGCGAAGCCGCGTCCGAGGACGGGACCGAGGTGGACGTCGCTGACGACGGCGATCCGGAATCCGTGCGCCGCCCGCGGCAGTTTCGCCAGCGGCACGGTGACCCGCTTCACCCGCGGCCCGCGCAGCACCCCGTAGGTCCCGTGGCCGACGGTCCCCAGGGCGACGGCGGCGGCGCCTCCGGCGACCACCCGCGACACGAACAGCCGCCGGCTGGGGAGGTCGCGCGGGGACGGCGACGTGGCGTCCGCGGGCGGAACCGGACGGCCGGGGGCCGGTGGGGCCTCGGGCTCGGCGGGACCGGCGGCCGCCGTCTTCGCCTCGCCCACCGCCAGACGACCGGAACCGGACTGCGTCCCGACGGCGGGGAGCGGCACGCGGTCGGGCACCGGCTCGGCGGCGGAGGGTGACTCATGGACGGAGGGCGGCTCGTGGGCGGCCCCCGGCTCGTCAGCGGTCCACGCCTCGCGGACGGGCGCCTGCGCGACGGGGAGCGGGCCGTCCGGATCGGGGGCGGGCTCCGGAGCGCGAGCGGGCAGGAGACGGCGCAGGACCGGGCGGAGGGGTTCGGTCGCCAGGGTGGCCAGCAACAGGTACAGCGCCAGGGCGAGCCAGAGGAAGCCGGGCCAGGCCAGGGTGCGCTGGAGCCAGAAGGGGGCCCCGGCGCGTTCGGCGACGAGGGCCCCGACGGCCAGGAGCCAGCCGCCCGCGATCAGGACCGCGCCCGCGCGCCGCACCGGACCGGGACCGCGGGTGGTGTCGCGGAACAGGCGGCGCCACAGGTACCAGTTGGCCGCCACCACCCCGGTGACCACGAGCAGCGCCACGAGCACGAAGACGACCACCATGCCGTCTGTTCCTTCCGCCTGTTGCCTGTGCCGGCCTCTGCCCCTGCGAAAGGCCCCGTGGAGCTGTCCGGAACGCTATGACGTCCGGCGCAGTGCCCGCAGTCCGCGCAACCCGATGACCCCGATGACCGTCCCCAATACGAAGGAGACGACGGCGAGCGCCAGGTGCACCCAGAAGTACGCCGTCGGTTGCCCGTGGTCGAACGCGAGACCGCTGCCGTCCTTGACGAGATTCTTGACGAAAGTGACCCAGATGACCCAGCTCCACACCCCGAAGGCGAGCAGGAACCAGGAGACGGGGCGGCTGAGCTTCATACGTTCAGTATCGCTGACCGGGGCCCGGCTCCGCGTCCGGGGTGGGAGGCCGGGAGGGACGTCACTGCCCGCGCCCTGTACGTTTCCGACCGTGCCCGCACCCAATAAGATCATCAGTCGATCGCCGTTGGTCGCTTCTGCCACCGTGCTGTCTGCGCTGTCTGCGTTGTCCGTTCCGCTGACCGCACCCGCCGCTCTCGCAGCACCGGTCCCGTCGGCCGCGCCCCCGGCCCGGATGTCCACGGTGGGCGGCGCCCGCCTGGGACTGCCCGGCACACAGGTCGACCTGGGCGACGGCGCGCCCGTGCTGCCCAAGGACCTCTCCGCGCGCTCCTGGATCGTGGCCGACGCCGAGTCCGGCGCGGTGCTCGCCGCGCACAACGCGCACTGGCGGCTGCCTCCGGCCAGCACGCTGAAGATGCTCTTCGCCGACACCGTGCTGCCGAAGTTCCCCCGAACGCAGACGCACAAGGTGACCCCGGCCGATCTGGCCGATGTGGGCTCCGGGTCCAGCCTGGTCGGCATCAAGGAGAAGGAGACCTACACGGTCCACGACCTGTGGCTGGGCGTCTTCCTGCGCTCCGGCAACGACGCCGTGCACGTGCTGTCCGCGATGAACGGCGGCATAAAACCGACCGTGGACGACATGAACGCGCACGCGCAGGAGCTCCAGGCGCTCGACACGAGCGTGATGAGCCCGGACGGATACGACGCCAAGGGCCAGGTCTCGTCGGCGTACGACCTCACGCTGTTCGCCCGCTCGGGGATGCAGAAGAAGGACTTCCGCGAGTATTGCTCGACCGTGCGGGCGTCGTTCCCGGGCGAGACGAAGAAGAACAAGAAGGGCAAGACCTCCCGCGGCTCCTTCGAGATCCAGAACACCAACCGGCTGCTGAGCGGCGACTACGACGTCTCGGTCTACCAGGGCATAGCGGGCGTGAAGAACGGCAACACCACCCACGCGGGAGCCACCTTCACCGGAGTCGCCGAGCGCGACGGCAGGGTGCTGCTCGTGACCGTGATGAACCCGGAGAAGAAGGACCACAACGAGGTCTACAAGGAGACCGCCAAGCTCTTCGACTGGGGCTTCGCCGCCCTGGACAAGGCGCGCCCGGTGGGCGAACTGGTGCCGCCGAGGAGCGCCGCCGAGGCGAAGAGCCGGCCGGGCGCCAAGCCACCCGCGGGCCGGGCCGACGGCGGCTCGTCCCCCGCGGCCGAGGCGAGCGCGTCCGTCAGGAACGGCTCCACCGGAATGGGGATCGCCCTCGGGGTCGCCGGTGGCGCGCTGGCGCTGCTCGCGGCCGGCGTCTTCCTGGTCAACCGCCGCTGGCCGCTGCCGGACCTGATGCGCCGCCGGACCCGCCCCTGAGATCGACGGCCCGGCCGTCGTCGCCCCCGTCCTCGCCGGGCGCACCGCCCCCCTCGCCCGTACCGCTCTGCGTCGCCGTCCAGGCGGCGCAGTACAGGACCAGCCTGGACGTGAAGTTGATCCACAGCAGCAGGGCGACGGGGACCCCGAAGGCGCCGTACATGCTCTTCGCCGCCACCCCCTGGATGTAGCCGCTCAGCAGCAGCTTCAGCAGCTCGAAGCCGACCGCGCCGAGCAGTGCGGCGACCAGCAGCCGGTGACGTGGCGGCTCGACGCCGGGCAGCAGGGTGAGGACGTACAGCAGCACCAGGAAGTCGGCCAGTACGGCGACCGCGAACGCGATGATCCGCAACAGGAGGCTGCCCCAGCCCTGTTCGGCGAGCCCGATATGCCGGGAGAGATAGCCGACGGCGGCCGAGGCGACGGTGGACACGGCGAGCGTGACCAGCAGCGCGCCACCGAGGCCGATCAGGACACCCGCGTCCTTCACCTTGCTCATCAGCGGGTTCTCCTCCGGGTCCGGCAGTTCCCAGACCGCGCGCAGGCAGTCCCGCATCTGGCCGACCCAGTTGACGCCGGTCAGCAGCAGGGCGGCACCGGCGATGAGCCCGACCGTCCCGGCGTTCTGCACCAGGGCGCTGATGTCCAACTGCCGACCCAGGCCCGGGAACTGCTGGGCGATCTTGTCCTGGAGCGTGTGCTGCCGCTGCGGACTGAGTGTGGCGGCGCCGATCGCGGCGGCCACCGTCAGCAGCGGGAACAGCGCGACGAAGCTGATGAACGTCATGGCGGCGGCCAGTCGCGACCACTTGACCCGGTCCAGACGCTCGTACGACCGCCACGCGTGCGTGGTCATCAGGCGGGCCACCCACGGCCCGACGACGGGAAGCTTCTTCAGCCAGTCCATGATCGGACTGTGCCCGCTCTGCGGCCACGTGAACACCGCGTTTCTGCGTCAAAACACGCATAACCGGACGATACAGTCGTCTGCCGTGAAGGATGCCTCCGGTCGTCTCCCCCGGTCCCTGCTCGTGCTCGGCGGCACATCCGAGATCGCCCTGGCCACCGTGCGCCGCCTGATAGCGCGTCGCACCCGCACCGTGTGGCTGGCGGGCCGCCCGTCACCGGCCCTGGAGGAGGCTGCCGCACACCTGCGCGGCCTGGGCGCGGAGGTGCGCACCGCCCCCTTCGACGCGCTCGACTGCGCGTCCCACGAGACCGTCCTCGGCAAGGTCTTCGCCGAGGGCCGTATCGACATGGTGCTGCTGGCCTTCGGCGTCCTCGGCGACCAGGCGTACGACGAACGGGCGCCGCTGAACGCGGTCCGGGTCGCGCAGACCAACTACACGGGGGCGGTGTCCGCGGGGCTGGTGGCCGGGCAGGCGCTGCAGAACCAGGGGCACGGCTCGCTCGTGGTGCTCTCCGCGGCCGCCGGCGAACGCGCCCGCCGCGCGGACTTCATCTACGGCTCCAGCAAGGCCGGTCTGGACACCTTCACCCAGGGCCTGGGCGACGCGCTGTACGGCACCGGGGTGCACGTCATGGTCGTACGCCCCGGGTTCGTGCGCTCCAGGGCGACCGCCGGCCGCGAGACCGAACCCTTCACCGTCACCCCGGAGCAGGTCGCCACCGCCGTCGAACTCGGCCTGCGCAGACGCTCGGAGACGGTGTGGGTGCCCGGTGTGCTCCGGGTGGTGACGTCCGTACTGCGGCATCTTCCGCGCGCGGTCTTCCGGCGGCTGCCGCTGTAGCCGCCGCTTCCGCACCGCCTGTTCGCCGCCGGGGCGGGTCCGTCCCTACCGGGCGGCATGCCTACCGGGGGGCGGCGTGCCTACCGGGCGGGCAGCGTGCCGCGGTCCACGGGGGCCGCCTGCGGGGGCACCACCGTACTGCCGCCGAAACCGAACTCCCGTAGTTTGCGCCACACCCCGTCGGCGCCCTGCTCGTGCAGGGCGAATCCGGTGCACGGCCACTCGGCCTCGTACCCGGCGAGTTCCTCGAAGGCGCGGTCCATCGCCGCGTCGTCGATGCCGTGCGCCACCGTCACATGCGGGTGGTAGGGGAACCGGAGTTCGCGTGCCACGGGCCCGGAGGCGTCGCGGACCTGCTTCTGCAGCCACGTGCACGCCTCGGCGCCCTCGACGACCCGTACGTAGACCACCGGGGACAGCGGCCGGAAGGTGTCCGTGCCGGACAGCCGCATGGTGAAGGGGCGCCCGACCGCCGCCACCTCCGTCAGATGGGCTTCGACGGCCGGCAGCTCCGCGGAGTCGACCTCCGTCGGCGGCAGCAGGGTGACGTGCGTGGGGATGCCGTGAGCCGCGGCGTCGCCGAAGCCCGCGCGCCGCTGCTGGAGCAGGCTGCCGTGGGGCTCCGGGACCGCGATCGACACGCCGATCGTTACGGTCCCCACGTCGTCTCCTTCGTCGTGCCGGGTGGGTTTTCTGTTTCGTTCTCAGCCGTTTCGTCACCGCCGTCCGGCTATGACTGTACGACCACGGCACCGTTGTGGGCAGGCGCAGCCACAGTGATGTACAGCGCTCTGCCCGGCGGTACGCGTGTGCGGTGGTGCGCCTCAGTGCTTGGCGGGCAGGAAACCCACCCGGTCGTACGCCTGGGAGAGGGTCTCCGCGGCGACCGTGCGCGCCTTCTCCGCGCCCTTGGCCAGGATCGAGTCCAGGGTCTCCGGGTCGTCCAGGTACTGCTGGGTCCGCTCCCGGAACGGCGTCACGAACTCGACCATGACCTCGGCGAGGTCCGTCTTGAGCGCACCGTAGCCCTTGCCGGCGTACTTCTCCTCCAGTTCGCCGATACCCGCCCCGGTCAGCGTCGAATAGATCGTCAGGAGGTTGCTGACGCCCGCCTTGGTCTCCGGGTCGTAGCGGACGACGGTGTCGGTGTCCGTGACCGCGCTCTTGACCTTCTTGGCGGTGGCCTTCGGGTCGTCGAGCAGGTTGACCAGGCCCTTCGGCGTGGACGCCGACTTGCTCATCTTGATCGTCGGGTCCTGGAGGTCGTAGATCTTCGCCGTCTCCTTGAGGATGTACGCGCCCGGGACGGTGAAGGTGTGGCCGAAGCGGCCGTTGAAGCGCTCGGCGAGGTCGCGGGTGAGCTCGATGTGCTGGCGCTGGTCCTCGCCCACCGGCACCTCGTTGGCCTGGTAGAGCAGGATGTCGGCGACCTGGAGGATCGGGTACGTGAACAGGCCGACGGAGGTCCGGTCGGTGCCCTGCTTGGCGGACTTGTCCTTGAACTGGGTCATGCGGCCGGCCTCGCCGAAGCCGGTGAGGCAGTTCATGACCCAGGCGAGCTGGGCGTGCTCGGAGACGTGGCTCTGGACGAACAGCGTGCAGCGGTCCGGGTCCAGCCCGGCGGCCAGCAGTTGGGCGGCCGCGACCCGGGTGTTGGCGCGCAGCTCGGCCGGGTCCTGCGTGACCGTGATCGCGTGCAGGTCGGCGAGCATGTAGAACGCGTCGTGGCTCTCCTGAAGGGCCACCCACTGGCGGACGGCGCCGAGGTAGTTGCCGAGGTGGAACGATCCGGCCGTGGGCTGGATTCCGGAGAGCACGCGGGGTCGGTCAGTCGCCATGCTCACCATTCTCTCAGGTATGGGGGCCCGATCCGGAACCGGCTGGAAACAGGTGGGAACCGAATCGTCCAGCGCGGTGTAACAAGGGTGTGAGAACGCGGGAGGGGGGCCGCATCGTCGATGAGGCCGCGGTGATCGCACGCGTACGCGCCGGAGAGCCGGAGGCGTACGCGGAGCTGGTGCGAGCCCATACGGGCATCGCGCTCAGGGCGGCCACCGCGCTCGGGGCGGGGGCGGACGCGGAGGACGTGGTGCAGCAGGCCTTCGTCAAGGCGTACTGCGCCCTGGGCCGGTTCAGGGGCGACTCGGCCTTCAAGCCGTGGCTGCTGTCGATCGTGGCCAATGAGACGAGGAACACAGTGCGCGCCGCGGCCCGGCGGCGCACGCTCGCCGGCCGGGAGGCGGCGTTCGCGGAGGCCGAGCCACTGATACCGGAGTCGGCGGACCCCGCAGTGGCGACGCTGCGCACGGAGCGCCGCGCCGCCCTGCTGGCCGCGCTGGAACAACTGAGCGAGGAGCACCGCCTGGTCGTCACCTACCGCTATCTGCTGGAGATGGACGAGTCGGAGACCGCCCAGGCCCTGGGCTGGCCCCGCGGCACGGTGAAGTCCCGTCTCAACCGCGCCCTGCGCAAGCTGGGCCGGCTGCTGCCGGATGCCCGGACCCAGCCCCGGGAAGGAGGTGAGGAGCGTGCGTGAGCAGGAGGGGGCGGGAACCCCCGGGCTGCCGGAGGAGCTGCGGGCGCTCGGGCGGTCGCTGGACGCGCCCGGGGCGGCGGGGCCGGCGGGTCCGGAGGCGGGACCCGAGTCGATGGTGGAGCGGGTGCTTCAGCAGATACTGGCCGATCAGGTGCCGGTCCCGGTGGCCGAGCCGGCGGGTGCCGGTGAGCGGCTGCGGGCGGTGCGGCGCTGGACGCGGACGCGATGGCGTTCCCTGATGGCGGCCCTGTGCGGTCTGCTGACGGTCCTCGCGCTCACTCCCCCGGTACGGGCGGCGGTCCTCGACTGGTTCGGCTTCGCCGGTGTCGAGGTGCGGTACGACCCGTCGGCGGTGCCCTCGCCCGGCGTCGAGGTCCCCGGTTGCGGCCGGTCGCTGTCCTTGGAGCAGGCCCGGCGGCAGACGGGCTTCGAGCCCCTCGTGCCGGACGCGCTCGGCGTGCCGGACGCGGTGACGGTGACCGACGAGCCGCGGGGACGGTTCCTGGTGACCCTGTGCTGGCACGAACAGGGGCGGACGATACGGCTCGACGAGTTCCCGCAGCGGCTGGACGTCAGCTTCGCCAAGAGCCTGCGGGAACCACCGGAGTGGATCACGCTGGACGCGCCGTCGGCCGATGGCGTTCAGGACACCGCCCTGTGGTTCCCGAGGCCGCATCTGCTCAGCTTCTGGCTGATGGACGCCGACGGCCATCGCTTCACCCGGAGCAGGAGGACCGCCGGTCCGACGCTGCTGTGGATGCACGGGAGGGGCGACGACACCGTGACGCTCCGGCTGGAGGGAGTGGCGTCGAAGGCGCGCGCGACGCGGATCGCCCGGTCGGACCTGCTGGAGTCCGGGACTTCCGGGCGGCCTTCGCCCTAGGTGTGCTGATCGGACAGGTTGGTGACGCGGGGTGGGAACCCGGACGGGCCGGGCGGTGTACCAGAAGTGATGCGCGGCCCGGGGCGGGCCGCGCCGGATTCGGCCGGTGGGGGTTCGGATGGGCAGGTGGAGGGTTCGTGAACTGACCGCGCTCATGGGCGCGTTGACGATGGTGCTCGCCGTGATGGTGTGGGGCGCGTCCTCCGCGGCGGCGGGCGGTCCGACCAGTGTGCTGGTGACCTCGCCGCAGAGCGGGGAGGCCGGCGCGCTGTACTACTCCGCGAAGGAGTACGGGCAGTTGGAGAGGCTCCTGGGCCCGGCGGGCTCGGGCAGCCGCGACAAGCCGCCCGAGGCCGACCTGGTCCACGCCCGGCAGATCAACGTGACCTGGCTGGCGCACGACATATCACCGTGGCGACTCGACCAGGTCTTCCCGGTGACCGGCGATAGCGCCGTCTGGATCCACACGGCGGCGAACGTGCCCGAGTCCATGAACGGGTACTGGCACCGCGCCGAGCAGCCCGCCCGGCTGCGTGCCCTGCTCGCGGAGCTGGGCGTGATGGGCAAGGCCTCGGCGGGGGGCCAGGGGTACAGCGGCATCTTCCCGGCGCCGTGGCAGGCGGAAACGGCCGCACCGGACACCGCCGCACCGGACACCGCCGGACCCGACGCGGACGAGGGGACGCAGACGGTGCGGGTGAGTGTGCCGGCCGCGGGTGGCGACGGCACCGACTGGTGGTGGGCGATACCGGGAGCGGCGGCCGGGGCGGTGCTCGCGCTGGTGCTGCGGCCCTTCGCTTCGAGGCTCCCGCTCGACCGCCTGCGGCGGCAGCGGGACCCGGGGCCCCGGCAGGAGCTGCGGGACGTGTAGGACGCGCGCCAAGGACGAGAGACGTGCGCGGGGGGACGGAGGGGGTGGTCGGATGGCACTGCGCGGCGGGCGCTCGGCGCCATGGCTGATCTCGGTGCTGCCGGTGGCGGTGGCCGGAGTGGGGGTGCTGCTGTGCGGGGTGCCGGCGGTCGCGGCGGCCTCGGACGGGGGCGGTGAGCCGCGTGCGCCGGATGTGGCCCTGGTCGTCGCGGGCGGTTCGGGGCGGACCCGGGCGTTGCACCTGGGCGATCGCGACTTCGCCCGGCTCCGGGAGTTGCTGCGCCCGGCGTACACGGGGACGGAGCCGGTGCCGGACGCCTGGGCACGGGGGCGGCATCCGGGGGTGCGGGTGACCGTGGTGTGGGGGCTGACCGGGGTCGGAGGGTGGCCGGTGACGAGCAGGCCGCCGGGAGGGGATGTGGCCGTGGAGCGGCAGGACCAGTTGATCGTGGCGGAGGACGGCGCACCGTGGGTGCGCTCGGACCTGGCCCCGGATGTGGAGGACGACGACATCCGCTGGCACCGGGCGCCACGGGACCTGTACGAACGGCTGGCCCGCACGGGGCTGCTGGGTGACGTGGACGGTGCGCCCGGCAGGACTCCGGGCGGCAGTCCGGACGGCCGGGGTGATCACTTGTGGTGGGCGGCCGGCGGGCTGGCCGCCGGGGCCGGCGGCACGCTGCTGATATGCCGCGCGGCGGCCCGGCGCGGTGCCGGACCGCCGCGGGAGGAACCACGGCAGGAGCTGATCGACCTGTGAGTCCTGTGCCCTGTCAGTCCAGTGCCCTGTGACCTGTGAGTCCCGTGCGGGGACGGGTCAGCCGAGGTCGATCTCCTGGTAGAGGGGGAAGACCGCCACGAGGTCCGTGGCCCGGTGGGCGATCTCGTCCGCGATCTTCGGGTCGAGGACGTGCTGGGCCTTGGACGGGGTGCCCTTGCCGGTGGTGCCGGGCTCGGTGGCCGTCAGGACGCGGTCGATCAGGCCGGCGACCTCGTCCATCTCGGCGGTGCCCAGACCACGGGTGGTCAGCGCGGGGGTGCCGATGCGGATGCCGGAGGTGTACCAGGCGCCGTTGGGGTCGGCCGGGATCGCGTTGCGGTTGGTGACGATGCCGGACTCGAGCAGGGCGGCCTCGGCCTGACGGCCGGTGAGGCCGTAGGAGGAGGCGACGTCGATCAGGTTGAGGTGGTTGTCGGTGCCTCCGGTGACGAGGGTGGCCCCGCGGCGCATCAGACCCTCGGCGAGGGCGCGGGAGTTGTCGACGATGCGCTGGGCGTAGTCCTGGAAGGAGGGCTGCCGGGCCTCGGCCAGGGCGACCGCCTTGGCGGCCATGACGTGCGGGAGGGGGCCGCCGAGGACCATCGGGCAGCCCCGGTCGACCTGGTCCTTGAGGGAGTCGTCGCACAGGACCATGCCGCCGCGCGGGCCGCGCAGGGACTTGTGGGTGGTGGTGGTCACGATCTGGGCGTGCGGGACCGGGTCGAAGTCGCCGGTGAGGACCTTGCCGGCGACCAGGCCCGCGAAGTGGGCCATGTCGACCATGAGCGTGGCGCCGACCTCGTCGGCGATCTCGCGCATGATCCGGAAGTTCACCAGGCGCGGGTAGGCGGAGTAGCCGGCGACGATGATCAGCGGCTTGAACTCGCGGGCGGAGGCGCGCAGGGCCTCGTAGTCGAGGAGGCCGGTGGCCGGGTCGGTGCCGTAGGAGCGCTGGTCGAACATCTTTCCGGAGATGTTCGGGCGGAAGCCGTGGGTGAGGTGTCCGCCGGCGTCCAGGGACATGCCGAGCATGCGCTGGTTGCCGAAGGCCTGGCGCAGTTCGGCCCAGTCCGCCTCGGAGAGGTCGTTGACCTGGCGGACCCCGGCCTTCTCCAGGGCGGGGGCCTCCACGCGCTGGGCGAGGACGGCCCAGAAGGCGACGAGGTTGGCGTCGATGCCGGAGTGCGGCTGGACGTAGGCGTGGCGGGCGCCGAAGAGTTCCTTGGCGTGCTCGGCGGCCAGCGACTCGACGGTGTCGACGTTGCGACAGCCGGCGTAGAAGCGGCGGCCGATGGTGCCCTCGGCGTACTTGTCGCTGAACCAGTTGCCCATGGCCAGCAGGGTGGCCGGGGAGGCGTAGTTCTCGGAGGCGATCAGCTTGAGCATCTCGCGCTGGTCGGCGACCTCCTGGCCGATGGCGTCGGCCACGCGCGGCTCGACGGCGCGGATCACGTCGAGGGCGGCACGGAAGGCGGTGGACTCGTTGGACAGGGGCGCGGTGTTCTCAGGCATCGGGACCTCCGGACGTGGCATCGGCGTTCACGTTACGGCCCAGGCGCACGGCACACTTTCCGCTCGGGCCGCTCCCCGATGGTCGGTCCCATCCCAGCGCGCCAGTCACGGCCCGTCGTCAGCCTACCGGGCGCACCCCACGGCGCAGTTCCCGCGTCCGCCATGCGAGCGAGGATAGGAAGGAGGACAACCTCCCCTTCCCGGGGGAGGCGCCCCTCGTCCTCGGGAGCCGCCGTGACCGCCACGGAAGACCTCATCGCCGCAGCCGACGCCCACAGCGCACCCATCTACCGCCCGCTGCCCGTGGTGATCGCCACGGCGGAGGGCGCGTGGATGACGGACGTGGAGGGGCGCCGGTACCTCGATCTGCTGGCCGGTTACTCGGCGCTGAACTTCGGGCACCGCAACCGGCGGCTGATCGAGGCGGCCAAGGCACAGATGGAGCGGGTGACACTGACCTCGCGGGCCTTCCACCACGACCGGTTCGCGGCGTTCTGCGAGCAGCTGGCGGAGCTGTGCGGCATGGAATCGGTGCTGCCGATGAACACGGGCGCCGAGGCGGTGGAGACGGCCGTGAAGACGGCCCGGAAGTGGGGTTACCGGGTCAAGGGCGTGCCCGGGGAGATGGCGAAGATCGTGGTCGCGGGCAACAACTTCCACGGCCGTACGACGACGATCATCAGCTTCTCCACCGACCCGGAGGCCAGGGCGGACTTCGGGCCGTACACGCCGGGCTTCGAGATCGTGCCGTACGGGGACCTGACGGCGATGCGGTCGGCGATGACGGAGAACACGGTCGCCGTGCTGCTCGAGCCGATCCAGGGCGAGGCGGGGGTGCTGGTGCCGCCGGCCGGTTATCTGCCCGCGGTGCGGGAGCTGACACGGGAGCGGAACGTGCTGTTCGTCGCCGACGAGATCCAGTCGGGTCTCGGGCGCACCGGCCGTACCTTCGCGTGCGAGCACGAGGGGGTGGTGCCGGATGTGTACGTGCTCGGGAAGGCGCTGGGCGGCGGGATCGTGCCGGTGTCGGCGGTGGTGTCCTCGCGGGAGGTGCTCGGCGTGTTCCGGCCGGGCGAGCACGGGTCGACGTTCGGCGGGAACCCGCTGGCGTGCGCGGTGGCGCTGGAGGTGATCGCGATGCTGCGCTCGGGCGAGTTCCAGGCACGGGCCGCGGAGCTGGGCGGGCATCTGCACCGCGAGCTGGAGCGGCTGGCCGGCACGGGCCGGGTGCGGGCGGTGCGCGGACGCGGGCTGTGGGCGGGCGTGGACGTGGACCGGTCGCTGGGGACCGGGCGGGAGATCGCCCGGAAGCTGATGGACCGGGGCGTCCTGGTGAAGGACACCCACCCCTCGACGATCCGGATCGCCCCGCCGCTGGTGATCGGCGAGGAGGACCTGGACTGGGGGCTGGCCCAACTGCGGGCGGTGCTCGGCGCGTAGCCAGTTGACACACGGAGTCCGGCAGGAGCCGGCGGTGCGTGCGGCCGGATCGGGCGGTGCGCGGATCCACCGCTCCCCTAGAGTCGCCTCGTGCTCTTCGGAATGGTGTGCGCGCTCGGTGCGGCGGTGTGTTTCGGCATGGCAACGGTGCTTCAGGCCATCGCCGCACGGGCCGCGGCGGACACCGGCGGGGACGCGGCGCTGCTGCTGCGGGCGGTGCGGCAGTGGCGGTACCTGGCGGGCCTGGGCCTGGACGGCCTCGGGTTCCTGCTCCAGATCGCGGCCCTGCGCTCGCTGCCGATCTATGTGGTCGGCGCGGCCCTCGCCGCCAGCCTCGCGGTGACGGCGGTGACCGCGTCCCGGCTGCTGCGGGTGCGGCTGAGCGCGGTGGAGTGGTCGGCGGTGGGCGTCGTCTGCGCCGGTCTGGCCATGCTGGGGCTGGCCTCGGGCACGGAGGGCCGCGAGGACGGCTCGGCGGCGCTGAAGTGGGCGATGCTCGGGGCGGCGCTGGCCGTACTGCTGCTCGGGGCGGTCGCCGGCCGCCTGCCCGAACGCGTCCGTGCCCTGCTGCTGGGCCTGGGCGCGGGCTTCGGCTTCGGCGTGGTCGAGGTGACGGTGCGGCTGATCGACTCGCTCGCCCCGGCGGCGCTGTTCACCAACCCGGCGGCCTACGCGCTGCTCCTCGGCGGCGGAGCCGCCTTCCTGCTGCTGACCTCGGCCCTCCAGCGCGGTTCGGTCACCACGGCCACCGCGGGCATGGTCATCGGCGAGACGATCGGCCCCGCGGCGATCGGGGTGGTGTGGCTGGGCGACCGCACCCGCGAGGGCCTGGCCTGGCTCGCGGTGCTCGGCTTCGCGGTGGCGGTGGCGGGCGCCCTGGCGCTGGCGCGGTTCGGGGAGGCGCCGGCCGAGGAAGAACCGGCCGGGAAGGTGCCTGCCGAGCAGGGGTGACCACCGCCCGGCGGTCCGCCCGACGGGCCGTCAGGGCAGCACCCGGCACAGGGCGTCCAGGGCCGCCGCCCACGCGTGGTCCGGTGGGGTGCCGTAGCCGACGACCAGGGCGTCCAGCGGTGCCACGGCGGCCTGCTCGTGGCGGAAGCGGGACAGCCCGTGCAGGGCGAGGCCCTGCCAGGCGGCCGCCTGGACCACCGCGGGTTCGGTGCCGGGCGGCAGGCGCAGCACGGCGTGCAGACCGGCGGCGATGCCGGTGGGGCGGACGTCGGGCGCGCGGGTGGCGAGGGCCTCGACCAGGGTGTCGCGCCGCCGGCGGTAGCGCAGACGGGCCGAGCGCACATGGCGGTCGTAGGCGCCGGAGGTGATGAACTCCGCGAGCGTCAGCTGGTCCAGCACCCCGCAGGTGTCGGAGGGCCCCTTGGCGGCCGTGGCCTCCGCCATGAGGGACGGGGGCAGCGCCATCCAGGCCAGGCGCAGGCCGGGGGCCAGGGACTTGCTCGCCGTGCCCAGGTAGACCACGCGGTCGGGGTCCAGTCCCTGGAGCGCGCCGACGGGCTGGCGGTCGTAGCGGAACTCGCCGTCGTAGTCGTCCTCCAGGATCAGGCCGCCGGTGCGCCGGGCCCAGTCCGTCACGGCCGCGCGCCGGTCGGGGCGCAGGGGCACGCCCATCGGGAACTGGTGGGCGGGGGTGAGCAGGACCGCTCCGGGGCCGCTCAGTTCGCCGGTGACGGTGCCGAGTTCGTCGAAGGGCAGCGGGCGGGTGCGCAGGCCCGCGCGGGCCAGGAGGTCCCAGTGCACGTCGAGGCCGTACGACTCGACGGCGACCGTGGTGACGCCGCGGGCCCGCAGCACCGTGCCGAGGATCCGCAGTCCGTGCGAGAAGCCCGCGCACACCAGCAGGTGGTCGGGGTCGGTGCGGACGCCCCGGACGCGGGCGAGATGGCCGGCGAGCGCGGTGCGCAGTTCGGGCCGGCCGCGCGGGTCGCCGTAGCCGAGGGCTTGGTGGGGGGCGGCGGCCAGGGCGCGGCGGGCGGCCTTGAGCCACTGGGTGCGGGGGAAGGAGGCGAGGTCCGGGGTGCCGGGGACGAGGTCGTGGACGGGGCGGGGGCGTTCGCGGGGATGCCGGGCCGAGCCGGTCTGCCGGACGTCCGCGCTCGGCGGCGGCCCGAACGGCGAGGCGGGTGCCCCCGTGGCCACGCGCGTACCCGAGCCCTGGCGGGCGGTGAGCCAGCCCTCGGCGACCAGGTCGGCGTAGGCGTCGGCGACCGTGTTGCGGGCGATGCCCAGGTCGGCGGCGAGGCTCCGGGAGGAGGGCAGCCGGGTTCCGGGGGCCAGGCGGCCGGTGCGGACCGCCTCGCGCAGGGCGTCGGTGAGGCCGCGGCGCACGCCGGGGCCGGCCGGTTCCAGATGCAGGTCCACGCCCAGAGTGGCCCATGATTCCGCCATGGAAATGGACCATACTCCTGGGCTGCTTCGCTCATAGGGTCGGGCGTATGGCTACGACGACGAACACCGGCGAACACACGGACACCATCGAAGGCGCGCCCGCGTACGCGCCCGAACACGAGCCCCGGATGCAGTGGGCCAAGCACGCCCCCGAGGTCTACAAGGCGATGGTCCGGCTGGACGCGGCCGCGGGCCAGGGCCTCGACCCGCGGCTGCGCGAGCTGGTCAAGATCCGCGCCTCGCAGCTGAACCACTGCGCGTTCTGCCTGGACATGCACACCAAGGACGCGCTCGCGGCCGGCGAGAGCGTGGAGCGGATCGTGCAGCTCGGCGCCTGGGAGGAGTCGCGGCACTTCTACACGGAGAAGGAGCTCGCGGCGATCGAGCTGACCGAGGCCGTCACGGTCCTCACCGACGGCTTCGTGCCGGACGAGGTGTACGAGAGGGCTGCCGCGCACTTCGAGGAGGCCGAGCTGGCCCACCTGATCGCCTCGATCACGGTGATCAACGCCTGGAACCGGTTCGGTGTGACGGCCCGCGCGGTCCCGGGCCACTACACGCCGGGGCAGTACAAGTGACGCCCCCGGTCCAGGGGCCGCCCGCGCCCCTGGACCGGAAGGCCCGGCGGGCCCCGGCCGCCCTCAGGGCAGCCACGCCTTCCACGTGGACCGGTGTCCGTCCACCCACTTCTTCGCCGCCTCGGCCGGGGTGAGCTTCTGGTCGGCGATCATCAAGGAGACCTCGTTCTGGTCCTCGGTGGTCCACTTGAACTTCTTCAGGAAGGCGGCCGCCGCGCCGCCGGACCGGGCGAAGTCGGCGTTGAGGTACTTCCGCAGCGCCGTGTGCGGGTAGGCGCAGGCGACCTTGGCCGCGTCTGCGTCGCAGCCCTCCTTGTACGGCGGCAGGCGCACCTCCGTCATGGGGACCTTCTCGAACAGCCACTGCGGCGCGTACCAGTACGTCAGGAAGGCCTTCTTCTCCTTGGCGAACTGCTTGATCTGGGTGATCTGCGCCGCCTCGGAACCGGCGAAGACCACCTGGTAGTTCAGGTTCAGGTTCTTCACCAGCGCCTTGTCGTTGGTGACGTAGGACGGGGAGCCGTCCAGCAGCTGGCCCTTGCCACCGCTCTCCGCGGTGCGGAAGAGCGGGGCGTACTTGTCGAGGTTCCTCCAGTCGGTGATGTCCGGGTACCGCTTGGCGAGGTACGTCGGGACGAACCAGCCGATGTGCCCGGTCACCCCGAGGTCGCCGCCCCGCGCGATGGTCTTCTTGTCGTCGACGTAGCGCTTCTCCTGGTCGGGGTGGCCCCAGTCCTCCAGGATGGCGTCGACGCGGCCCTGGCTGAGCGCGTCCCAGGCGGGGACCTCGTCGACCTGGACGGTGTCGACGCGGTAGCCCAGCTCGTGTTCGAGGAGGTACTGGGCGACGGCCACGTTGGCCTGCGCGCCGACCCACGACTGCACGGACAGGGTCACGGTCTTCGAGCCCCGCGCGCCCGCGAACGGCGAGGCCTGCCGGGTCATGTCGGCGGCGCCGCAGCCGCAGGTCAGCGCCAGCACCGCGACGGCGGTGGTGGTGAGAGTCGTACGACGTCCCATGTCAGGCTCCCTTCCTGGTGCGGCGGCCGGTCGGCTGCGTCACCCGGTCGAGCATCAGGCCGAGGCAGACGATCGCCGCGCCGGCGACCAGGCCGGTCGCCAGGTCGCCCTGGGCGAGGCCGAAGACCACGTCGTAGCCGAGCGCGCCGCCACCGACCAGGCCGCCGATGATGACGACCGCGAGGACGAGCACCACGCCCTGGTTGACGGCGAGCAGCAGCGCCGGGCGGGCGAGCGGCAGCTGCACCTGGCGGAGCTGCTGGCCGCTGGTCGCGCCGAGCGAGCGGGCGGACTCCAGGGCCGCCGGGTCGACCTGGCGCAGGCCCTGCGCGGTGATCCGGACGACCGCGGGCAGGGCGTAGACGACGGCGGCGGCGACGGCCGGGGCGCGGCCCACGCCGAACAGCGCGACCACCGGAATCAGGTACACGAACTGCGGCATCGTCTGGAAGACGTCGAGGACCGGGCGCAGCAGCTTCTCGACGCGGTCGCTGCGGGCGGCGGCGACGCCGGTCACGAAGCCGAGGACGAGAGTGACGGCGACGGCCGCCAGCACCTGGGACAGGGTGTCCAGGGACGGCTTCCACACGCCGAGCACACCGATGGCGGCCATGGCGAGGACGGCGGTCAGCGCGGTGCGCCAGGTGCCGATCAGCCACGCGAGGGCGGCGACGATCAGCAGCACCGACCACCACGGCAGCCACTGGAGGCCGGAGCGGACCGGGTCCAGGATCCAGGTGGTGAAGTGGCCCGCCCAGTCGGCGGTGCCGCCGATGTACGGGACGCCGGAGTACAGGTGGGCGGTCATCCAGCCGACGGCGCGGTTGACCGGCTCGGCGATGCCGACGGTCCAGTCCGCGGGCCAGTCCGGGCTGCCCGCCAGGCGCGCGGCCAGGGCGACGGCCACGGTGGCGACGGCGGCGTAGGCCCAGGGGCGGACGCCGTGCCGCTCCTGCCCGAGGCGCTCTCCGGCGGCTCCGGTCACCCGGTCCAGTACGACGGCCAGCAGCACGATGGGGATGCCGGCCGCGAGGGCCGCGCCCACGTCGACCGAGGCGAGCGCCTGGTAGACACGGTCGCCGAGGCCGCCGGCGCCGATCACGGAGGCGATGACCGCCATGGACAGCGCCATCATGATCGTCTGGTTGACGCCGAGGAGGAGTTCCTTGCGGGCCAGCGGGATCCGGGCGGTCAGCAGGCGCTGGCGTGCGGTGGCGCCGAGGGAGTCGACCGCCTCCAGCACCTCCGGGTCCGCGCCGCGCAGGCCGAGCGCGGTCAGCCGGGCCATGGGAGGGGCGGCGTAGACGACCGTGGCCAGGACCGCGGCGGGTACGCCGATGCCGAAGACCAGGACGACGGGGAGCAGGTACGCGAACGCCGGGAGCACCTGCATGGTGTCCAGGACCGGGCGCAGGACCCGGTCCATGCGGTCGGACAGGCCCGCGGCCAGACCGAGCAGGGTGCCCACGAGGACGGAGGCGAGCACCGCGACCACCATCAGGGCGAGCGTCTGCATGGTCGGCACCCACATGCCGAGCAGTCCGCAGGCGACGAAGGCGGCGGCCGTGCCGAGGGCGAGCCGGACACCGGCCACGCGCCATGCCACGAGGGCGGCGGCGGCCGTGACGCCCGCCCAGCCGGCGGCGAGGAGCGTGAGGTAGACGGCGCGCACGGAGATCACGACCGCGTTGCTGACGTGGCCGAGGAAGTAGAGGAACAGCGGGTGGCTGTCGCGGTTGTCGATGATCCAGTCGCTGGCGCTGCCGAGCGGGCCGGACAGGTCCACCGTCAGCGCGTGCGGCCAGGTTCCGCTCGACCAGCGGGAGTGGGCCAGCGGGACGAGGACGGCGGCCAGGACCGCGAGGACCAGGAGCTTGTGGCCGGCGGGGCGTTTGAGCACGCCGGGCAGGCCGGCACGGAGGGCCGGTGCGCCGATCGCCGTCATCAGACGGCCTCCGGGGTGGCGTCGGCGTCGCGCGGGACCGCCTCCGCGCGCGCGAGCGGTTCCGTGGCGTCGGTTCCGGCCACCACGGACAGCAGCGCGTCGGAGTCGACGACGCCGACGCAGCGGCCTTCGTCGACCACGCGGGCCGGCGCTCCTGCGCGGGCCACCGCCTCGATGGCCTGCGCGACCGTCGCCTCCGGGGGAACCGCCGGGCCGCTGCCGGCCTCGTCGGCGGAGGCCGGGCGCATGGCCCCGCGGACCGTCAGCACCTGCTCGCGCGGGACGTCCCGGACGAACTCGCGGACGTAGTCGTCGGCCGGGGAGCCCACGATCTCCTCGGGGCTGCCCAGCTGGACGATGCTGCCGCCGCGCATCAGGGCGATGCGGTCGCCGAGCCGGAGGGCCTCCTGGAGGTCGTGGGTGATGAAGACCATCGTCCGGCCCTCCTCCTGGTGCAGGCGGACGACCTCTTCCTGCATGTCCCGCCGGATGAGCGGGTCGAGCGCGCTGAACGGCTCGTCGAACAGCAGCACTTCGGGGTCGACGGCGAGGGCGCGGGCCAGGCCGACCCGCTGGCGCTGACCGCCGGAGAGCTGGGCCGGGCGGCGCTCCTCCATGCCCTTCAGACCGACCTTGGCGACCATCTCGGCGGCCCGCTCGCGCCGCTCGGACCGGGCGACGCCCTGGATCTGGAGGCCGTAGGCCACGTTGTCGAGGACCGTGCGGTGCGGCAGCAGGCCGAAGTGCTGGAAGACCATCGCGGCGCGGTGCCTGCGCAGGGCGCGCAGCCGGGCCCCGTCCATGGCGCGCACGTCCTCGCCGTCGATGGCGATGGTGCCCGCGGTGGGCTCGATCAGCCGGGTCAGGCAGCGCACCAGCGTGGACTTGCCGGAGCCGGACAGGCCCATGACGACGAAGACCTCGCCCTTGCGCACGTCGAAGGAGACGTCGCGGACCGCGGCCGTGCAGCCGGTGCGCTCGCGCAGTTCGGCTGGCCCGAGCGCGCCGAGCTCCCGGTCGGCGGGGACCCGGTCGGCGCGCGGGCCGAAGACCTTCCACAGGCCGTCCACCGAGAAGACGGGGGTGGGCTCGGAGCCGTCGGTGGGCGGTTTGCGCGTGGGGACCTCGAGAGCCATCAGCGCTCACCTCCGAGCAGGTCGACGGCCTTCTCCCCGACCATGAGCACACCGATCATGGGGTTCACGGCGGGCATGGCCGGGAAGACGGAGGCGTCCGCGATCCGGATGCCGTCCAGCCCACGGATGCGCAACTCAGGGTCGACGACCGCGAGTTCGTCGTCGGCGGCGCCCATCCGGCAGGTGCCCGCCGGGTGGTAGACGGTGTGGGCGACCTTGCGGGCGTACTCGCTCAGCTCCGCGTCGCCGAGGATCTCCGGACCGGGGCACACCTCCCGCTTCAGCCAGCCGGCCAGCGGTTCGGTCTGCGCGATCCGGCGGGCGATGCGGATGCCGTCGACGAGGGTGCGGGCGTCGTAGTCGTCCTCGTCGGTGAAGTAGCGGAAGTCCAGGGCCGGCTTGACGGACGGGTCGGCGCTCGTGAGGTACAGCCGGCCCCTGCTCCTCGGCTTGGGGATGTTCGGGGTCATCGACACGCCGTACGGCGGGCGTTCGTAGCCCAGGCGCTCGGGGTTGTCCGTGAACGGGATCTGGTAGAAGTGGAACATCAGGTCCGGGCCCGCGCTTGCGGGGTCGCGGCGCACGAACAGGCCGGCGTCGGAGTCCATCGCGGAGTTCTCCGGGATGGGGCCGTTCGTCTCCCACACGATCACCGACTCGGGGTGGTCGAGCAAGTTCTCGCCGACGCCCGGCAGGTCGTGGACGACGGGGATGCCGAGCTTCTCCAGGTCCGCCTTCGGGCCGATGCCGGAGTGCAGCAGCAGCCGGGGCGAGTCGACGGCGCCCGCGCAGATCACGACCTCGCGGCGGGCCCGTACGAGGAGTTCGGCGCCGTCCTTGGTGCGCACGTGGACGCCCTCGGCGCGGGTGCCGTTCAGCTGGAGCCGGTGCGCCCAGGTCTCCAGCAGGATCGTCAGGTTGGTGCGCTCGTCCATCACCGGGTGCAGATACGCCACGGACGCGCTGGAGCGCTTGTTGTCCTCAGGGTGGTAGGCGAGGTCGAAGAAGCCGGCGCCCTCGTGGAACGGCTTCTTGTTGAAGCCCTCGACGCGCGGCACATCGAGCGCCGTCTGCGCGGCGTCGACGAAGTCGCGGGCGATGGCGTTGCGGTCCTTCTCGTCGACGGCCACGACGTTGTTCTTGAGCCGGGCGTAGTACGCCTCCATCGGGACCGCGCCCCAGCCCTTGGCGCCGGCCGTCTCCCACTCGTCCCAGTCGGACGGCAGCGGCTTGAACGCGATGAGCGTGTTGTGCGAGGAGCACCCGCCGAGCACGCGGGCACGGCTGTGCCGGATGTGGGAGTTGCCGCGCGGCTGCTCGGTGGTCGGGTAGTCGTAGTCCAGTTCGCCGCCGAGCAGGCCCATCCAGCGGCGCAGGGTCAGCACGTCCTCGCGGCCCACGTCGCTGGGGCCGCCCTCGATGACGGCGACGGTGACGTCCGGGTTCTCGGTGAGGCGGGAGGCGATGACGGAACCGGCCGTGCCGCCGCCTATGACGACGTAGTCGAACTCGTGGGTGTTGTCGGGCATCGGGCTCGTACTCCAGTGGGGGGTCAGGAGGTCCGGGGACTTCGATGTCTGCGGTGGTGCCGGAACGCGGCCGCGGCGGCGGGGTGCGCGCCCGCGGCCCACGGGGCTCAGCCGGCGAACCAGCGCACCGGCCTGGGGGCGAGGTTCTGGTAGACGTGCTTGGTCTCGCGGTACTCGGCGAGCCCGGCGGGGCCGAGTTCGCGGCCGACGCCGCTCTTGCCGAAGCCTCCCCACTCCGCCTGCGGGAGGTAGGGGTGGAAGTCGTTGATCCAGACGGTTCCGTGGCGCAGCCGGCCGGCCACGCGCCGGGCACGGCCCGCGTCGGCGGTCCACACGGCGCCCGCGAGCCCGTACTCGGTGTCGTTGGCGAGCGCGACCGCCTCGTGCTCGGTACGGAAGGTCTCGACGGTGAGGACGGGGCCGAAGACCTCCTCCCGGACGACCTTCATCTGGCGGGTGCAGTGGTCGAGGACGGTCGGCTCGTAGAAGTAGCCGGTGGCGGGCCGGCCCTCCCCGGGCTCGGGCCGCTTGCCGCCGCAGCGCGGTACCGCGCCCTCGGCGAGCGCGGAGGCGACGTACGCCTCGATCCTGGCGCGCTGCTGCTCGGAGACGAGCGGACCGCACTCGACACCGGGCGCGGTGCCCCGGCCCAGGCGGATCTTCTGGGCGCGGCGGCCGAGTTCGGTGACGAAGCGTTCCCGGACCGGTTCCTCGACGATGAGCCGGGCGCCCGCGGAGCAGACCTGGCCGCTGTGCAGGAAGGCCGCGTTGAGGGCCTGGTCGACGGCGGTGTCGAAGCCCTCGTCGGTCGCGCAGGCGTCGGCGAAGACGATGTTGGGGTTCTTGCCGCCGAGTTCGAGGGCGACCTTCTTGACCGTGTCGGCGGCGGCCCGGGCCACCTTCGCACCGCTGAGCAGGCCGCCGGTGAAGGAGACCAGGCCGACGTCGGGGTGTTCGGCGAGCCGGGCACCGACGGTGTGGCCGGGGCCGGTGACGATGTTGGCCACGCCCGCGGGCGGGCCCGCCTCGACGAGCAGGTCGATCAGCGCCACGGTGGTCAGCGGGGTGATCTCGCTCGGCTTGATCACGAAGGTGTTTCCGGCGGCGAGCGCCGGGGCGATCTTCCAGCTCGCCTGGAGCAGCGGGTAGTTCCAGGGCGTGATCAGCGCGCAGACGCCGACCGGCTCGTGCACGACGACACTGTGCACGTCGGGCGTGCCCGCGTCCACGACCCGGCCGGGGGCTTCCGCGGCGACGAGGTCGGCGAAGTAGCGGAAGGCGTCGGCGACGCAGTCGACGTCGACGCGGCCCTCCTCCACGGTCTTGCCGGTGTCCCGGCTCTCCAGCAGGCCGAGCTCCTCCCGGTCGCGTACCAGGAGGTCGGCCACCCGGCGCAGCAGGGCGGCGCGCTCGGCGACCGGGGTACGCGGCCAGGCGCCCTCGCCGCCGTCGAAGGCGCGGCGGGCGGCCTCGACGGCCACGTCCGCGTCCTTCTCGTCACCCTCCGCGACCACGGCGAACGGAGCCGCGTCCGCGGGGTCGAGGATCTCGCGTGCCGCGCCGCCGATCGCCTCGCGCCACTCCCCGCCCGCGTGGATGGTGCCGCGCGCACCGTGTCCCGTACTGTCCGCCATGATCGGTACTGCCTTCCGCTCCCGCTCAGTTGCCCTGCGTCACGTCGTGCCCTCCGCAGGGAGAGTGAGCGAGCACCTGCCCCCTTCCATGACGTCCATGCCCGACCGATGGCCGAAAGTGTTCCGAGTCACGGAACTTACGGACATTGCTGGGTGAAAGGGACGCCATGAGGGCGGTCAGGGCGGTTGGACCGCGGCGGATCAGTCTCCGCAGGTGGCGGAGGACGGGCAGAACCAGTCCACGGCCGCGCTGAGGACCTCCTGCTCGTCGTCGCGGCCGTCGGATTCGGGGCCGTAGGAGGCGAGCGCGTACAGCCTGCCGTCGGCGGCCCGGAAGCGTTCGTCCACGACGTGCCAGGTGCCGATGTCCGGTTCGCCCCTGAGGGAGTCGGCCAGGTACTCCAGCCGGGAGCCGGTGAAGTCGCCGCTGTCCAGGTTCACCAGGGACAGCGTCCGGAAGCCCGGGGGCTTGGGCACGTCCGCGGACAGGTACAGGTCGAACGACTCGTCCGGGGAGGACTCCCGCACCTCGTAGACCTGAAGCCGGTGACGGCCCGTGGAATCACGGTAGTTGACGACGTCCATCCCGAACTGCGAGCTCACGGTGGACCGCTGGTGCTGCCAGCCGTCGGGCACGGCGATACGGAAGCCCTCCGGGTCGTCGTAGGCGGCGTAGCCGGCCGGCGGCTCGCCGGCCGACGGGGACGGGGACGGGGTTTCGGTGTCCGGTTCCGGTGAGGCGTTCGTCGTCGGGGGCGGTGCGGTCGCGGCCGGCGTGCCGCTCGCCGTGGCGGCGCCCCGATCGTCGCCGTGCCCTTCGCCACCGGGACCGAGAGTCACCACCAGGGCCACGGCGACACCGACGGCGGCGGACGCGCCGATCACCGCCCAGACGGTGCGGCGGCTGTGGCCGCCGGGAACGGCCGGCGGCGCGGGCGGGGCCGCCACGGGCCACGCGCCGGTGGGCGCGTCGGGATCCCGGACCTCACCCGGCGGCGGTGCCGGCGTATGGCCGGGCCGGGCGGGCGGCGGCGGGGTCGCCCGCGCCACGTCCCGCACGCCGTCCTCCCAGCGCTGGGTCTCCTCGTTCCAGTACCGCCCGCCCCCGTTGGCCACGGTGTTCTCCTCTCACATCCCGAGCAGGCCGGCCACCGTCCCGGCCGACGCGAGCAGGGTCAGCACCGACTGGGCGTCGGTGAGCAGTTCGCGCAGCCGCTGCCGACCGCTCGCTCCGGCGGTGCCGGTGCGGGTGATCTCGTCCTCGGTGTCGGCCAGCGTGGCGTCCAGGTCCCGGGTCTGGTCGGTGCTCCGCAGGCGTCGCAGATCGGCGCGCAGCTCGCGTACGGCCTGGAGCAGTTCCTCATCGGCCGGGTCGCGCGGGGCCGTGTGGTGGTGGCTCTCGGCATGCGCGTGGCTGCCGATGGCGAAGGTGCTGTGCGAGACGTCGCCGATGCTGACGCCCGGCTCATCCGCGGTGGTCATCGCTGCCGGGTCCCTTCTGTCCGGTCACGGACCGTCGGTGGTCGGGGAGGTGGTGGTCGGGGGGTGCGCGCCGTCGTCCGTGGCGGAGGTCGCCCGGGCGTGCGCGCCGATCGCGAACGTGCTGCGCGCGACCGAGTCGATGTGCACCCCGCCGTTGCTGATGTTGACGACCTTCTGGACGAACTCGCCCGTCCGGTAGCCGTGTTCGGTCAGGGCCGTGCGGACGCCGTGCGCGATGCGGTCCTGGATGCTGCGCAGGTAGCGGTCGACGTCCATCTGCTGGAACAGCGAGCGGGAACGGGCCGCGCCCAGCTCCCGTACGGACACGGCGGGACCCTCGGGCAGGGCGTTGCCGTAGCCGCCGGTGAGCAGCTGCCAGCCGTGACCGGCGGCCTGGAACAGGGTGAGCAGGGAGCGGACCGCTGAGACGGGGACCTGTCCGGCAGCCCAGGTCGCCCTGCCGAACGCGCTGTTGGTACGCAGCTGATGGGCCGTCCGGTCGGCGTCCTTGAAGTCCTCCCGGACCGGCATCAGCACATGCGGGGCGATCTCCAGCATCAGCATCCGCCCCTGGGTGTGGATGCGCACGTAGACGGTGACGACCAAGTCCTCCTCCCAGCCGCCGACCCGCACCCGCAGGAAGTGCCGCCGTTTCTCGGCGCCCTCCTCCACGGCCCGGTCCCGGTGCGCCTCGAAGGCCTCCGGGCCGTACGGGGCGTCCTCCCGGCGGGTCATGCCCTCGGCGGGCAGGAACACGCACTCGTCCAGCTCCAGCCAGCGCAGCCGGTCGCGGACCGCGTGCCCCGCGTACCGCGGGGGCAGCCGCAGGCCCTCCAGGAGCGACCGGACGGTGTCCAGGACCGTGCGGTTGCTCAGCGGGAGCGGCTTCTTCCCCTCGGCGGGGCGCATCTCGACGGCGAGCACCCAGGTGTCGTGGGCCTTGCCCGCGCCGCAGAACGGGCGCGACTCGCGGTACATGACCAGCGGGGCGTGCTGTTCCAGCCGGATGCGCTCCTTCAGCCGCTGGAAGCGCGGGCTCTCCGCCCGCTCCGCCGGGTCGGAGGCGGCGTCCGGGAAGCGCTCCGGGGCCAGTTCGCCACCCAGGGCGCGGGCGAACTGGCTGCGCTGGACGCCCGCGCACACGGCGACGGCCAGGAACAGCACGAGCGCCAGCCAGGCCTGGAGCGCGCCGATCGTGCCGTGGCCGCCGAGCATGCCGGCCAGTCCGGGCAGCAGGCCCAGCAGGAAGCCCTTCGGTCCGTCGACGTAGCCGTAGCGGGCGGCCTCGGCCTCCTCCTTGCTGGAGAACGCGGCGACCACGGTCGCGATCAGGAGGACCCCGAACACCAGGCGGCCCAGCCAGCGCATGGCGAGCGCCGCCGCCTTGCGTCCCGCCGGCTCGCGCGGGTCGTCGCCGCGGACGGCCACGCCCGTCGCCAGCAGCAGGCCGGGCAGCAGGTAGACGGCCATCGCTCCGCCGGTCAGCGGCCACCCCACGATCCACAGGCCCACGATCGCCGCGGCCCAGCTCACCTCCACGCGGCGGGCGCGCAGGGCGTGGGCCAGGACGCGCGCCGCGTCGAAGCCGAGGGAGGGGGCCACGATCCGCTGTTCGTTGAGGTGCAGTTCCTCGATGACGCGGTCCCGGAAGGCGGGGTCCAGATAGGTCCCCGCACACAGCAGCCGGGTGGCCTCGCTCGCGTGCGGCGGCACGGGCGGGGGCACGTCCGGGGGCGTCGGCTGCGGTTGCTGCGGCACGGATGCGGTGCTCACGCGACTCCCCCGAGTGCGAACGGTCCTCAGCGCTACGGAACTGATGAACCATCAGCATAGGGGGACGGAAAGCCGCGAGGGAAGCGATTTGTCAAGAGGACACCACGGTGACACGAGCCACACGACGGCCGTCTCCTTCGCTCCCGAGCGGGCGGCACGAACGCGCAGGCCCCGCTCCGGCCGGAACCGGAACGGGGCCTTGCGGACAGGCGTGGTGGCTCAGATGAGGCCGAGCGAGCGGACCGCCTCGCGCTCCTCCGCCAGCTCCTTGACGGAGGCGTCGATGCGGCTGCGGGAGAAGTCGTTGATCTCCAGACCCTGGACGATCTCGTACGAGCCGTCCTTGCAGGTGACCGGGAAGGAGGAGATCAGGCCCTCGGGAACGCCGTAGGAGCCGTCCGACGGGATGCCCATGGAGGCCCAGTCGCCGTCGGCGGTGCCGTTGACCCAGGTGTGGACGTGGTCGATGGCGGCGTTGGCGGCGGAGGCGGCCGAGGAGGCGCCGCGGGCCTCGATGATGGCCGCGCCGCGCTTGGCGACGGTCGGGATGAAGTCGTCGGCCAGCCACTTCTCGTCGTTCACGACCTCGGCGGCGTTCTTGCCGGCGATCGTGGCGTGGAAGATGTCGGGGTACTGGGTCGCGGAGTGGTTGCCCCAGATGGTGAGGCGCTTGATGTCGGCGACCGTCGAGCCCGTCTTCTTGGCGAGCTGGGTCAGCGCGCGGTTGTGGTCCAGGCGGGTCATCGCGGTGAAGCGCTCCGCCGGCACGTCCGGCGCGGCGGCCTGGGCGATCAGCGCGTTGGTGTTCGCGGGGTTGCCGACGACCAGGACCTTGATGTCGTCCGCGGCGTGGTCGTTGATGGCCTTGCCCTGCGGCTTGAAGATGCCGCCGTTGGCCTCGAGGAGGTCACCGCGCTCCATGCCCTTGGTGCGCGGGCGGGCGCCGACCAGGAGGGCGACGTTGGCACCGTCGAAGGCGACGTTCGGGTCGTCGCTGATGTCGATGCCCTGGAGAAGCGGGAACGCGCAGTCGTCGAGCTCCATGGCCGTGCCCTCGGCGGCCTTCAGCGCCGGCGTGATCTCCAGGAGGCGCAGTTTGACCGGCACGTCCGCGCCGAGCAGCTGGCCGGAAGCAATGCGGAAGAGCAGGGCGTAACCGATCTGGCCGGCCGCGCCGGTGACGGTGACGTTCACGGGAGTGCGGGTCATGGCGTTCTCCGTATGACAGCAGGCGGTGGGGCGTCCCTGCCCCGGGGTGCGGGATCCCGCCGCCGGCCGGTGACCGGCGGCGCCGCGATGACCGATCACTCAACGGATGATCGATCTCTTGGCGTCAAGAGAGATCCGGCCGTCAGGCTATCGCCTCTCCGGCATCCCGGTGGGTCGGGCCCCTGTGGCCCGGCCCACAGAGCGGCCCCTTGACGTGGGAGAGGCGGCCGCCCGTCCGGGAGAGGAGGGACGAGGGCGGCCGCCGGATGGGGGTTGCCGGAAAACCGGACTCCCGTGGGGGTACTGTCCGCGTGCCCGGTTCGGCGGCCCCCACACCTGTCCCGTGCCACTTGTCACCCGGACGGGCCCGGACCGCCGCCCCCGGTCTCACTGACCCGGACCGCCGCCCCCGGTCTCACTGACCCGGACCGCCGCCTCCGGTCTCACTGACTGGTGCACCCCGTCTGTCCCGACGCCAGCGTCGCGCACGCCTTGGCCTGCGTCGCCTCCCGCACCGCGACCATGGGCGTGTACGCGATCGTCTCGCCGGCCGCCGCGAGGGTGCCGCGCTCCGTGCGCGCGCCGACCGAGACCCGGACCTCGTCGCCCTGAACGGCCTGGGTGATACGGGCCCAGGCGGCACCGCAGGTCTTGCTGTAGCGGACCTCGACCAGGGTCGTGCCGACGGTGACGCTCTCGACCGTGCTCACCAGGTTGCCACTGCACCCCATGGCCTCGGCGTCCTTGCCCGTGCAGCCGTCCGCGACGCACTTGACACCGGGCGGCAGGCTGACGTCGGCGGACGGGGAAGGCGACTTGGCCGCGTCCGCGGCCTTCTTGTCGTCCCCGCCGCGGGTGAGGAAGAAGACGGCGCCGATCACGGCCAGGGCGCTGGCCGCGCCCGCGAGGAACATCATCACCTGCCGCTTGCGCGCCCCGCCGCCGGAGGAGGAGGCGGGCCGGGGAGACCGCGGAGGCTCGCCGTGCGGGCCCGGGGAGCCCTGGGTGTACGGACGGCCGGGGTCGCCCTGGGCGTACGGGACGGGGGAAGCCGCGGAGTGCGGACCCGGAGGTCCGGCAGCCGGCACGGCGCCGCCGGGCGGGGACGCCGCGGCACCGGGGGCGCGTCCAACCGCCCGGGACGGTCCCCGGTAACCGGCCAGCCCCCAGGAGTTGCCGCCCGACGCCTCGGAATCGGAACCCGATCCGGTGGTGGGGTCGGGGCGGGCGCCGGAGGCGGAGCCGGGGTCCGGGCCGGCGCCGGGCGCGACGGGCGTGGGAGCGGCGGCCGGGAGGACAGCCGTTCCCGAGACGCCCTCCGAGGCCGGCGACGCCTTCCTCGCCGTGCCCTCACGGGCGTCGGCGTCGGACGCCGTCGGCTGCACCGGCACCGCGGGGGACGCGCCCGCCGGGCCCGCGCTCCCCGGGGCCGCCGTGGCGGTGCCGTTCCTGCGGGCCGCCTTGCCCCCGCCCGCCTCGGCGCCGGGTGCCGCCGCGCCGAACTCCCCCAGCGCGGCGCGTGCCTGGGCTATTCGGATGGCCTCCATGGTCCGGTCGTGACGCATCTCCGCACGGCTCCAGGCCCGTTCGGCCAGTTCCCACATGGTGGTGAGATGGACCGGATTGGTGCCGGTGACCTCGGCGAGAGCCACGACCGCACCCTTGGGCGCCAGGAGCCGTCCGTTGAGATAGCGCTCCCAGGACGTCTTGCTGTAGCCCGTGCGATCGGCCAGCGCGGCGATGCTCAGGCCGCCGCGGTCCACGAGCCTCCTCAACTGGCTCGCGAACTCCCTTATCTGTGGATCGAGTTCATCGGGCAAGGCCTTCCAACGAGGCATCGCTTCCCCTTCCCCCCGGTACGTGCTGGTTGTTCCCCGCGCATGACGTCCTGTGCCGAGTCCGTGCCCTCGGTCTTCGGTGTTCTTCAGTGTGCTTCGGTGTTCGTCGGTGTGCTTCGGTGTTCTTCGGTGTTCTCGGTTCTCGTTACCCACAGGAGTGCGCCCCGCCAGGATCTCAGGTCCCACTTCGGGGGCGCACGGGAGCATTCGAACCGAAGCGCGCGCCGGTGCGCCGGCTGCCCACGCTAGCCCGATGGGGGGAATGCCTCACCCGCGCGGCGGGCTCTGTCGACACATCGGCACATCCCGGATCCCGGCGTGACCTCGTGCGCCGCAGAGGTCACGCCGCAGAGGTCTCCGGCTCCCCCGGCGAGGCCGGGTCAGGGCCTGTAGCAGAGCGCGGACACCGTAGCGGAACGGTCACTTCCGTGCCACAGCGCACGGACAGGCGTTGAACAGCCCGTTCACGGTGCAGGAGGGTTGGTCCCGGCGGCGGCCCGTCCTGACTCGGGGGAGAGGATGGGCCGCCATCGTACGGCTACAGGGCCTCTCGTTTGGATCAGGCCGGACCAGGGAGCCGGCCTGATCCAAACGAAAGACCCTAGCCGTTGCGGACGGTGAAGTGCAGCGCGTCGTCCAGGAACGGAATCTCCAGCCAGGGCTTGGGCTGGACCATCAGCGCCAGCAGGACGATGACGCAGCCCAGCAGGCCATAGGTGACGATGTCCGTGAAGCGGGAGCGGACCGCGAGCATGCCGACCCGGGGCAGGAACCAGCGCAGCCCGGCCCCGCCGAGCAGCGCGAGCCCGATCAGCAGCAGACCGAACCTGAAGGCGTCGAAGGCGGTCACCAGCAGCCCGAGCCCCACCGTGCCCAGCACGGCCAGCAGCGGCCACTGCCGGGCGGGCGCCGGTGCGCCGCCGGACGCGGCCCGGCCGCCGCCCTCCGGCCGCGCGGTGTCCCGCGTGAGCGTCGGAAAGCGGCCTGCGCCCCGGCGCGGCTTCCCGGCGGCGGCCGGCACGCCGACCGCGTCCCGTACCTCTGTCTCCGGCTCCGCGGGAGACGGCTCCCGCCCGGTGCCCTCCGCCTCAGCCGACACTGCGCTCCGCCGCCTCGACCACGTTCACCAGCAGCTGGGCGCGGGTCATCGGGCCGACTCCGCCGGGGTTCGGGGACAGCCAGCCGGCCACCCGGGCCACGTCCGGGTGGACATCGCCGACGATCTTGCCCTCGGCGTTGCGGGAGACACCGACGTCCAGGACGGCCGCGCCGGGCTTGACGTCCTCGGCGCGGATCAGGTGCGGGGAGCCGGCCGCGGCGACGACGATGTCCGCGCGGCGCAGGTGCGCGGACAGGTCGCGGGTGCCGGTGTGGCACTGGGTCACCGTGGCGTTCTCGCTGCGCCGGGTCAGCAGCAGCGGCATCGGCCGGCCGATGGTCACGCCGCGGCCGATGACCACGACCTCGGCGCCCTTGATCTCCACGCCGTGGCGGCGCAGCAGCGTCAGCACGCCGTTCGGGGTGCAGGGCAGCGGGGCGGGCTCGTTGAGGACGAGCCGCCCGAGGTTCATCGGGTGCAGGCCGTCCGCGTCCTTGTCCGGATCCATCAGCTCCAGGACGCGGTTCTCGTCGATGCCCTTGGGCAGCGGCAGCTGGACGATGTAGCCGGTGCAGGCGGGGTCCTCGTTCAGCTCCCGGACGACCGCCTCGATCTCGTCCTGGGTCGCGGTGGCCGGCAGTTCCCGCTGGATGGAGGCGATGCCGACCTCGGCGCAGTCGCGGTGCTTGCCGGCGACGTACTTGCGGCTGCCGGGGTCGTCCCCGACCAGGATCGTGCCGAGTCCGGGCGTGACGCCCTTCTCCTTCAGCGCCGCCACACGGGCGGTCAGATCGGTTTTGATCTCGGCTGCGGTGGCCTTGCCATCGAGAATCTGGGCGGTCATGTCCTTATCCTCGCGGATGACCGGCTCGCGGTTCCAATCCGGGAGGTCCCGCCCCTCTGTCCGCGCCGGCGCCCGCGGCCGTCTTGATCGGTGATGTTGCACTTGCACAACACATCCGGAATGCGGCTGGACAAGTAAGTCGCCGGTAAAGAACCATGATGACCACAGTGCCGCGGGCAGCTCTTCGGGGGGACGACCGCACTTCTGTGAACTCTCCTCCGTACGGTGCCGCGCGTCCCCGCACCTGATCGACGGAGGAAGCAACCGCCATGAGTTACGGCGACTCGAACAACCCCTACGGCGCGCCGCAGCAGCCGCCCCAGCAGCCGGCCCCGCAGCCCGGTTTCGGCTACCCGCAGGGCCAGGCCCCCGGCTACGGCTATCCGCAGGCCCCGCCCGTGCAGCAGCCGTACGGCGCACCGGTGCCGCAGACGATGCCGGGCACGGTGAAGGCGGCCCGCGTGCTGCTGTTCGTGCTCGGTGGTCTCCAGGCGCTCGGCGGCGTGCTGATGATGGTGGCGAGCAAGTGGTTCGCCGACAAGATCGAGGAAGCGGTCTCGGCCGACAGCAGCATCTCCGCGGCGGACGCGGACAAGGCGGCGAGCGTCGGGGCGGGCGTCATGATCGGCCTCGGCGTCTTCGTTCTGGCGTTCGCGTTCTGGGCGATCTTCACCGCCGTGAAGGTCCCCACCGGGCGCGGCGGCGTGCGCGTCTCCGCGATCGTCTACAGCTCGTTCGTCATCCTGTTCAGCCTGGTGAGCCTGGTGGGCGCCAACGTATTCGCGCTGCTCAGCCTCGCCATGGGCATTCTGATCATCGTCTTCTGCGCCAACAAGGCCGGCGGCGCCTGGTTCAACCGCCCCAGCTACTGAACAGTTCGCGCCAATTGCTCCAAGGGCCGTGTCGGAACCACACAAAATGGGACACGGCCCTGGTGCGTCGCCCTGGTCTGGATTCCGTAGCCGTCAGGCACGGGGAGACGCACCTTGTACAGCATCATCGTGGTACCTCCGCCGACCACGGGGGACGAGCGACACAGCACCCAGTTCCGGCTCGCGCCCTGCGAGCGCCTCGCCTTCGGGCGCTCCGCCCCGGACAACGACCTGGTGATCGCGCACGACGGGGTGTCCCGCCGCGCCGGTGAGATCACCGCGCACGGGGCGTTCTGGATATTGAGCAACCTCTCCGCCCGCCACACGTACGTCGTGGAGAACCCGGAGGGCGCCGGCGAGCACATGAAGGTCGCACCGGGGCGGCTGGACGCGCCGGTTCCCTTCGAGTTCTCCCGGATCGTGCTGCCCGCGGCCGGGGACCTGCTGCCCATCGAGGTGTGGGCGCCACGGCACGACTATCTGTGCGGCACGGGCGGAACCGACGGCGAACCCACCGCGCCCGCCTTCTCCGTGGACCGCAGCAAGCGCTACTTCGCGGTGCTCGCCGCCCTGTGCGAGCCCCGGCTGCGCGGTGATCCGCACGCCGCGCCGCCGACCGTCGACCAGGTGGTCGAGCGGTTGCGCCCGGCCTGGCCGGCCGCGTCGCGCACCTCGGTGCAGTGGAACATCGACTACCTGGCCGTGAAACTGCGGCTGAAGCCCGGCCCGGAGACCGCCGAGACCGGCCCCCGCCTCAACGGGAAGAAGGAGTCGCTGGTCTCCCTGGCCCTGCGCTTCGACCTGGTGCGGGAGGACGACCTGACCGTCCTCGCGGGCCGGCCGAGCCGGGCGTCCCGGTGACCGAGCCCTACGCCGTGCCGGTGCCCCGCGGTTACCGGGTCGGCGTCTGGGAGGTGCGCAGGCCCATCGCCACGGGCGCCTTCGGCAGCGTCTACGAGGGGCGCCGCACCGGCGGCGACGGAACGCTGCCGCGCACGGCCGCCCTGAAGTTCCTGCCCACCGGCACCGGCACCCCGCGCCAGCTGACCCACCTGCGCGAACTCGTCGAGCGCGAGGTCGCGTTGCACCGCAGGCTGCGCCGCCCGCGGCTGATCCGGATGTACGAGACCCTCACGGTCGACGACCCCGCCAGCCCCGGCCTGGACGGCGCCACCGTGCTCGTCCTGGAGAAGGCCCAGGGCTCGCTGGCCGCCCTGCTCGACACCGGTCCCCGACCCGCCTCGGGGCCCGTACTGCTCGCGCAGATCTGCGAAGGGCTCGCCCAGTTGCACCGGGCGGGCTGGGTGCACGGGGACCTGAAACCGGCCAACGTGCTGCTGATGCAGGACGGTTCGGTGCGCCTGGCCGACTTCAACATGGCCGCCGAACTGGAGGGCACCCACGCCTACACCCCGGCCTTCTGCACCCCCGACTACACCCCGCCCGAACTGCTGTGGTCCGAGATCGGCGAACGCGGGCGCCGGATCCGCCCGTCCGCCGACGTGTGGGCCTTCGGGGTCCTCTCCCACCTGGTCCTCACCGGCGCCTTCCCGCTGCCCGGCGCCACCCCGACGCTCCGCCGGGACGCGGCCGCCGCCTACGCCGGCGGCTCGCGGGAACTGCGCCTGTCCCCCGAACTCCCCGATGCCTGGGGGGAGATCGTCGGCGGCTGCCTGGCCCGTACGCACGAGGACCGCATCGGCACCGAGGCCCTGCTGCGCCGGGTCGCGGCCGCGGCCGGGACGGCCCGCCCGCCCCGGATCCCGAAGATCCCCCCGATTCCCGCGGCCCGCCGCCGGCGCCGCGCGGTCGTTCTGGCCGCGGCGCTCGCCGCGGCCGCCGTGGCCGCGCTCGCCTACGACGTCGGCACCCGCGCGGACCGCCCGCCCGACGCCAAGGGATCCGCGCCGGAGGCGACGGCCGCCGCGTCCGGTTACGGCGCCGCCGAACTCCGCACGGACCGGGGCGTCCCCGCCGTCTACCGGCGGCTGATCGTCGACTCGGCGCACGGCTGCGCGCGGCCGGACGTCACGCCCGCGCTGATCGCCGCCATGCTGAAGGCGGAGAGCGACTTCGACCCGGGCCTGTCCGACCCGGCCGAGGACGAGTACGGCATCGCTCGTTGGACCCCCGAGGTGCTGCGCTGGTGGATACGGTCCGACGGGCAGCCGGCGCCCTCGGTCCCCCGGCCTCCCTTCTCCCCCGCCGTGTCCGTCCCGGCCATGGGCCGCTACCTGTGCTACATCGAGCCGCGGCTGGAGGCCGGGCTGCCCGGCGACCGGCGGGTGCTGATCGCCGCCGCCTACCGGACGTCGTACCGGAAGGTGAACGCGGCGCGCGGAGTTCCCCCGAAGTACCGCGACTACGGGGCCCGTGTCGCGCGCTACCTCAAGGAGTACACGCCGCCGGGCGGGAAGTGACCCTGGGACTTCCGAGGTACCGCGGCCGCCACCGGCGCGGCACGGTGGAGCCGTCCACCCCACGGGGTGGCAGGACCTCGACTCAGTCAACAACGAGGGGGAACCCAGTCATGACCATCATCCGCAAGGCGCTCGCCGCGGGCGCCGCGACCGTCACCGCCGGCGCCGCTCTCGCCCTCGGCATGGCAGGCAGCGCCCAGGCCGCGTCGCCGTGCTGGAAGAGCGGCTCCGCCTGGTACTGCAACAACGCCTCCGGCGCCAAGGTCTACAAGAGCACCAACACGGGGTCCGTCGTGGGCCGCATGTACTCCAACCCGTCCTGGTTCGTCTGCAAGTTCGACGGCGGGCAGAACCACGGCGGCCCGCACCCCACCCGCTGGGTCTACACCCAGGCGGACAACGGAGCCCGGGGCTGGATGAGCGACAACGACATCGCCTCGGAGACCAACCCGCTGCCCTCGTGCTGAGGTCCGCGTGAGCGCGGCCTCCGGCTCTCTCCGCGAGAGAGCCGGAGGCCGCGGCCGTCAGGGGCGTTCGCCGATCAGTGGAAGAAGTGGCGGGTCCCGGTGAAGTACATCGTCACGCCCGCCTTCTGCGCGGCCTCGACGACCTGCTCGTCGCGGATCGAGCCGCCCGGCTGAACGATCGCGCGGACGCCGGCGGCCATGAGGATCTCGGGGCCGTCGGGGAACGGGAAGAACGCGTCCGAGGCCGCGTAGGAGCCGCGGGCGCGCTCCGCACCGGCCCGCTCGACCGCCAGCTTGCAGGAGTCGACACGGTTGACCTGGCCCATGCCGACACCGACCGAGGCGCCGTCCTTGGCGAGCAGGATCGCGTTGGACTTCACCGCCCGGCAGGCCCGCCAGGCGAAGGCGAGCTCGGCCAGCTCGTCGGCCGGCAGCGCCTCGCCGCTGGCGAGGGTCCAGTTGGCCGGGTCGTCGCCGTCGGCCTGGAGCCGGTCGGTGGCCTGGAGCAGCACGCCGCCGTCGATGTGCTTGGCCTCCACCCGGCCGCACGGGCCGTTCGGGGCCTTCAGCACCCGGATGTTCTTCTTCTTGGCGAGGGCCTCCAGCGCGCCGTCCTCGTAGTCCGGCGCGACGATGACCTCGGTGAAGATCTCCGCGACCTGCTCGGCCATCTCCTTGCTGACCGGGCGGTTGACCGCGATCACCCCACCGAACGCGGACAGCGGGTCGCAGGCGTGCGCCTTGCGGTGCGCCTCGGCGACGTCCGCGCCGACCGCGATGCCGCACGGGTTGGCGTGCTTGATGATCGCCACGCACGGCTCGTCGTGGTCGTACGCGGCACGGCGGGCGGCGTCCGTGTCCGTGTAGTTGTTGTACGACATCTCCTTGCCGTGCAGCTGCTCGGCCTCGGCGAGTCCGCCGACCGGGCCGCCGGTGTAGAGGGCGGCGGGCTGGTGCGGGTTCTCGCCGTAGCGGAGGGTGTTCTTGCGCGCATAGGTGGCGCCGAGGAAGTCGGGGAAGGAGGACTCGTCGACGGGCGCGTAGGAGGAGGCGAACCAGGAGGCGACGGCCACGTCGTAGGCGGCCGTGTGCTGGAAGGCCTCGGCGGCCAGGCGCTTGCGGGTGGCGAGGTCGAAGCCGCCCTCCCGCACCGCGGCGAGGACGTCGGCGTAGCGGTCCGGGCTGGTGACCACGGCCACGGACGGGTGGTTCTTGGCGGCGGCGCGGACCATCGAGGGGCCGCCGATGTCGATCTGCTCGACGCACTCGTCGGGCGAGGCGCCGGAGGCGACGGTCTCGCGGAACGGGTAGAGGTTGACCACGACGAGGTCGAAGGGCTCGACACCCAGCTCGCCCAGCTGCCGCCGGTGGTCCTCCAGGCGCAGGTCGGCGAGGATGCCGGCGTGCACCTTGGGGTGCAGGGTCTTGACCCGGCCGTCCAGGCACTCGGGGAAGCCGGTGAGGTCCTCGACCTTGGTGACGGGCACGCCGGCCGCGGCGATCCGGCCGGCGGTGGAGCCGGTGGAGACGAGTTCGACGCCCGCTTCGTGCAGCCCGCGCGCGAGCTCCTCCAGGCCGGTCTTGTCGTAGACGCTGACGAGCGCGCGCCGGATGGGCCGCTTGTTCTCGGCGGTCACTGGATAACTACCTTTCGTCCCTCGATGCGATAGCCGTTGCGGGCGAGCCGCCCCACGACCTCGACGAGCAGCCTTCGCTCGACTTCCTTGATGCGCTCGTGCAGCGCGCTCTCGTCGTCCTCGTCCCGGACCTCGACCACGCCCTGGGCGATGATCGGGCCGGTGTCGACGCCGTCGTCGACGAAGTGGACGGTGCAGCCGGTGACCCTGGCGCCGTACGCGAGCGCGTCCCGCACACCGTGGGCCCCGGGAAAACTGGGCAGCAGGGCGGGGTGCGTGTTGACGAACCGCCCGCCGAACCGCGCGAGGAACTCCTTCCCCACGATCTTCATGAACCCGGCGGAGACGACGAGGTCGGGCTCGTGGGCGGCGACGGCCTCGGCCAGCGCCGCGTCCCACTCCTCGCGCGTGCCGTAGTCCTTGACCTTCCGCACGAAGGTCGGCAGCCCGGCGCGCTCGGCGCGCGCCAGCCCCTCGATGCCGTCGCGGTCGGCGCCCACGGCGACGACCTCGGCGCCGTAGGCCTCGGCTCCCACGTCGGCGATCGCGTCGAGGAGCGCCTGAAGATTGCTGCCGGATCCGGAGACCAGCACGACGAGGCGCTTGGCCACGGGCTTGGCGGCCACGATGGGGCCCTTTCTCGGGGAAGCTGTTTTGTACGGTCGTACGAATGCTTCGCGCCCCCGGATACGGGGAAGCCTACGAAGCGGCCGACCGTCAGCAACGATACCGGCACTTCGGACGGCCCCCATGGGACGGGGGCGTGGCCGGAAGGTAGCGTCTGGGAGGAGCTGGTACGGGAACGCACCGCACCCACCGTGCGTTCACGCGATGAGAGATCCCGGACCGTGGGCACCCAGCGCCTTCGGGGGAACCTCTCCACCGGATCGTCCGTGCCGGAACGGTCGTGCCAGATCAGTCGTGACTCACCAAGGGGAAGACGCTCACTTGATGCCGGACCGCAGCCTGCGACTCCTCACGCTCCCTCCCCAGTCGGCGCAGGGAGGGCGGCGCGGTGCCGTGTTGGTGCGGGAGCGCCCGTCCTCGCCCCCGGACGCGTCCTCGGACGGACGGGACGGCGCCGGACGCGGCAGCGCCACCCCCGACGACAACCCCTTCGCACCGCCCTCGGAGGGCACCCCCGACCGCCCGTGGCGGCCCCGTCCCCAGTCCGGCCGTGACGCCTCCTCCGAGGGCGGATCCGACGGGTCCGGCGAGGGCGGCGGCCAGGCCCCCTGGGGCAGCCAGTGGAGCGACCGCCAGCCCGGCCGCTCCTCCAGCGGCTTCGGCGAGCGCCCGCAGCGACCCGGCGGCGGCCCGCAGAACCCGAGCGGCGGCCCCGGTCCGCGCTGGGACCCCACCGACCCCGCCCAGCGCCGTGCACGGTACGCCCTGCTGTGCGGCATGTGGGCCTTCTTCTTCGCCCTGTTCAGCTGGCCGTACGTGGCCCTGCTGCTGGGCGCGCTCTCCCTGTACTGGGGTGTCAGCTCACTGCGCGCCAAGCCGCGCGGGCACGGCCCGGACGGCCCGGCGCCCGAGGGCCGCCCTCAGACGACGGCCGCGGTCAGCGGCCTGGTCACCGCGTCACTGGCGCTCGCCCTGGTCGCCGTGAACTTCACGGCGCAACTGGTCTACCGCGACTACTACTCGTGCGTGAACGACGCCCTCACCAACGAGGCCAAGCAGGCCTGCGACCAGCATCTGCCGGCTGAGCTGCGGGCAGTGCTGGGGATCAGCGACTGACGGGGGCGTCCGGCGCGGGGGGTTCCTCCGCGCCGGAGTCCTGCGCGGGGGGGCGTGGCGCGAGGGGTTCGCGCGGGAATTCCCACGGGGATTGCCACGCGGAAGGTTCCCGCCGGGCGGGCGGGGCCACGGGGTTCCCGTGACCGGGGGCCGGAGGGGGATCCGCCGGCTTCGGGGGAACGGGTGGCCTCACGGATCCTTCCGGCTTCGCGGGCACGGACGGCTCCACGGTTCCTTCCGGCTTCGTGCTCTCCTGCGCCGCACCGGCCTCCCGCGGCGCCTCCGTCCCCGCCGCCGTTTCCTTCGGCGCGGCCCGGCGGGCCTCCTGGTCTCCGTCGCCCTCGCGCCAGGAGGGGGGTCCCGGCACCGGCGGGTCGAAGAGCAGGACGTCGTACGGCTCGAAGACGTCGTCGTAGCGAACGGGGACCGGCGTGGGCTGCGGAGGCCGGGGCTTCGCGGCCTTCGCCCGCAGGAGCAGGCCCCACCGGCGCACTCTTGCGCGCATGGCTTCGGCGGGCAACGGACGCGGCATCGTGACGGTCGTGCCCGCCTGGGGTTCGCCGGTCTTCGGCTCGGCCGCGCCGCCCACCGCCACCCGGCTCGAGCGGCAGCGCCACGCCCGCAGCGCCGCCGCCGTCGGCACGGCCGCCGTCGCGGTCCACACCAGCGCCGCCGCACCCACCTGCCACCCCACCGGCCCGAACCGGGCGAGCGCCGCGCCCCCGAGCGGTCCGCCGGCCAGTGCCGCAAGCACCCCGAGAACCGCCGCGCACAGCAGAGAGGCCAGCCCGGCACCGGCCACCGTCCGCCGCCACGACCAGGCCCGCACGCCCGCGCGTGCCTCCCCGCCGTCCGGCGCCGCGCCGCCCCGCTCCTCCCGCACCGCCGACCTGGCCACGAACCAGCCCATCGTCAGCCCGGCCGTCACCGGCAGCGACGCCGTCGCCCAGTTCAGCGCGGTGCCGGGGCCGGGGTCGGGAACCGCGGCGAGCAGCGGGAAGGGCGGCAGCAGCGGGGCCGGGGCGGAGGACAGCGGGCCGACGGCATGACCGGCGCCGAGCACGAAGCCGGGTCCCAGGGAGTACGCCGCCGCCCACAGCATCGCGTTCGGCAGCAGCGCCAGGCACAGCAGCAGTACGGCGAACCGTCCCGACCAGCCCTCGGTCAGCTCCAGGAAGGCCCCCTGGACCATCCCGGCGTGCACCACCAGCGACACCGCGAGCATCAGCGCCCCGCCGCCGGCGAACACCATGGCCCCGGCCCCCGCCGCCCGCGTCGCGACACCCAATCTCGCCCGCGGCCCCGGCCCGAGGAGCAGTCGCCTCACACCACCCGGCAGCCGGTGCAGCGCCCGCTCCAGGGGTGCGCGGGGACAGCCGTACGCCGTCCACACGCCGCTGCCCGCGGCCGCTGCGGTGACCAGCGGTACGCACACAGCCGCCCACGCCCACGAGGTCCGCAGCGCACCGCCGTCCGCATACGCGGCGGCGCCGGATCCGACGGCGAGGTAGCCGAGGACGACGCCCGTCCAGGCGGTGCGCGGCGGGACGAGCGGCCCGCCGTCGCCCTGGTCGGTCGCGTCCCGGGCCGCCCGGTGCACCAGCAGCGCGGGCAGCGCGAGCAGCACCAGCGGGGTCACCCCGACGGGCGCGGGGACCCCCGTGAGGGTTTCGGTGCGGATCAGTTCGGCGCCGTGCGCCAGCAGCCACAGCGCGCCGGCGACGTGCAGCGCGCCGCCTGGTCCGCTGTCCGGATACGGCGAGCTGATCCACAGCGCGACGACGAGCACGGTGAACGAGCCGAGGCCGAGCCCCGCCGCGACCGCACCGCCCAGAAAGCAGGCTCCCAGGCCGGGTGAGCGGTCCCGCAGGCGGGTGCGAAGGCGTGACAGCGGTGGACGTCTGCGGGTCGTCTGGATCACGGCCTCCATGCTCCCAACGACACAGGCTTTCCAGGCGCAACAGGCGAACCTCCGCCGTGTCCCTCAATATATGAATATGTGCCCATTCACACGGAGGGACGCATCATGACGAACAGTCATGCGAACCCGCGGCCATCCCCCGCGGAGGGCCGACGCTTCGGCACGGCTGCCTCCCTGACGCGGGATCAGGCCGTCGACGAGGCAGACAGCGCCCTGACACCCGCTCAGGCCTTCGACGCCCTGTACACGTTCTGCGCCCCCGTGCTCGTACGGCAGGCCTATCTGCTCACCGGCCGGCACAAGCAAGCGCGCGAGTCCGTGGAACAGGCCTTCCAACTGGCCTGGCAGCGCTGGCCGGAGGTGGCCCACGACCGGGACCCGGCGGGCTGGGTGCGGGCGGTGGCGTACGACTGCGCGCTGTCCCCCTGGCACCTCTTCCGCCGGCGGGGCCACGCCCCCGACCCGCCGTCCGACCCCGCGGACCGCGCGCTGCTACGCGCCCTGCTGCGGCTCCCGCCGTCGTACCGCCGCACCCTGGTGCTCTACGACGGTGTCGGCCTCGACCTGCCCGAGACGGCGGCGGAGACGGAGGCGAGCACCCCGGCCGCGGCGAGCCGGCTGATGCACGCGCGCGAGGCGCTCGCCGCGCGCCTGCCGGAGCTGTCCGATCCGGCGGAACTGCACCGGCGGCTGGTCCGCCTGGCCTCGACGGTGCGCCTCGGGGCGGGCGAGCCGGCGGGCGCGCGCACGGCCGGGGAACGCCGGACCCGGTTCTGGACCCGGTCCGCCATCGCCTTCACGGCCACCATCATCGGCGCGACGACGTTCACCCTGCGCACCGCCCCCACCCACTACCTGGCGCGGGTGTCCCCCGGGCACACGGTCAAGGGGCTGCCGGTGCAGGGCGTACTCGGCCCGCTCTCGCCGGAGGCGCTCAAGGTGAGCGCAGAGCTGAGGAAGGAGGCGGCGGGTGGGCCGGAGCGGCTGGCACCGGAGCCCAGATGACTCGGCTGGTCCGCCGACCGGCTGGTCCGCTCCCGAAAACGCTGATGGGTCTCTGCGGAGAACGCCGGTGCGTCTCCGCGGAAAACGCCGTGCGTCTCCCGGAAACGCCGGTGGGCCCGCCCCCGTCTGGGGTGGGCCCACCGGACCGGCTCAGAGAGCTCGGCCGCCGAGGGCGGCCGTGTTCAGCCGCCTGGGGCGGCCGGTGCTCAGCTGCCGAGGATGGCGCGAGCCAGCTTGGCCGTCTCGGTCGGGGTCTTGCCGACCTTGACGCCCGCGGCCTCCAGGGCCTCCTTCTTCGCCTGGGCGGTACCGGAGGAACCCGAGACGATGGCGCCCG